>CALJKQ010000196.1 GCA_937973565.1 uncultured Saprospiraceae bacterium
TACGAGATCAGATCTGGTGACTGGAGTTCAGACGTGTGCTCTTCCGATCTCCCTGGTAAAGATAGAAACCAAACCTGCTACTATCAATGTACCGGAAAATATGTAGGCAATTTTCCTCTTTCCTACCCAGTCAATATTCAAGGTTGACAAGGCATCCTTTGATGCAGAATTCCAGAAGCTGAGACTTCTATGACCACCTTTCATCCAGCTATCTATCAATAATTTGGCTAAAAGAACGGCAGTGAGCATTGAAGAAAGTACACCAATCGTCAATACCACTCCAAATCCTTTGATGGGACCTATACCAAAATAAGACAGCAACAAAGCCGTGATAATGGTGGTAACGTTGGCATCAATGATGGCTGAATAGGAGTGACTAAATCCTTCCTGGACTGCATCTAAAACAGACTTCCCGGATCGCAATTCTTCTTTGATCCTTTCATAGATGATTACGTTGGCATCTACCGCCATACCAATGGTAAGTACGATACCCGCGATACCCGGCAAAGTCAAAACAGTACCAAAAGATGAAAGTGATCCCAGGATAAAGATAATGTTCGCAAAAAGCGCCAGAATTGAAATGATACCCGCTCCTGAATAATACAAAAGCATGAACAACATTACCAATGCGAAACCAATCACTAATGAATTCAAAGACTTGGAAATATTGGCTTTACCGAGGGATGGACCCACATTGGATTCCTGAATAATTTTGGTTTTGGCAGGCAGTTTACCAACCTCAAGGATGTTGGATAAATCGACTGTTTCCTGTACGTTGAAACTTCCGCTGATTACGGATGAACCTCCAGTAATAGGACCGTTGTTTACACCCGGAGCCGTTACCACTTCATTATCCAGTGCAATGGCAATTTCTCTTTTTTGTCCTTCTGCGTTGCCCTCATATGCTTTTTGTGTGAGCTCTGCCCATTTTTTTGCACCTACTGCATTCATGATGAGGCTTACCTGAGGCTCACCTGTTACCTGATCCTGTGTAGCAGATGCATCGGTTACCACTTCACCATCCAATGGTGCCTTATCGGTACCAGGTGTTGTTTTAATCGCATACAATTCATACTGATTGGTAAGCAACTTGGTGGTATAGTCCTGGTGTGGCTTGTATGACCACATAAACCTGATGTTCTTGGGAAACAGAGACTGGATCTCTGGTTTTGTCAACATAGACATTACAGCCTCTTTTTTGTTTTTGTCTACCAAACCCAAAACAGTGATAGGGGCAGTAGGATTGCCCGGATTATTGAGCTTCAATAAGGACAATAAAGGACCACCGGTCTTTAAAGCCGATGTATCCAAAGCAGCCACAGCAGATGTGTCGCCACTCAATCTTTGATCAGCTTGTTGTAATGCAGCCATAATACCTGCATCTGTGAGTCTGTAGGTTTCCCAAAACTCCAATTGAGCATTTTTTTGCAAGAACTGTCTTGCTCTTTCCGGATTATCAATACCCGGCATTTCCACGAGAATCAAATCTCTGGCTTTATCCAGGGTAATATTGGGTTGCACCACTCCCAACCTGTCTATCCTTTCTTTCAACATTTTGAAGGTAAGGTCAACGGTTTGGTCAGCTCTTTCACGCAACAATCTTTCCACTTCATTGTCTGAAGTCTCAAGGTTGATGCTACCACCCAATGCTTCACTTTGAGCAAAAATTCGTGCCAATGGTTTGTCCTTGGCTATTTTTCTGTATTCTGTTACAAATAAAGAAATGAAGTTACTCTGATCGTTTTGTTGGGCCAGTTTTGCATTGGCTATAGCCTGTACAAATTCAGAATCTTTTGCATTTCTGCCGGCCAAAGCAGTTAGCAACTCGCTGAGATCAACTTCCAAAAGGGTACTCATACCCCCTTTAAGGTCAAGACCCAAATTGAGCTGACGTTGCTTAAGGTCGCTATAAGTATAACCTACTCCAATAACCGGAACATTAAAGATTTTCTCGGTTGACATAGAGTCAAGGTATTTTGCCCTGGCCGCTTTGAATGCCATATCCTTCTCAAAGCCTGTCAATTGGCCACTCATTTTGGTAGCATATTCATCTGCATTTCTTTCTACCTTGCTGGTTGGCAGGAAGTAAAATAACTGGATGAGGCAAACGATTGACATGAGTATCAAAAAAGCCTTCAATAATCCTTTTCCTTGCATTTTTATTACATCTAATTTTTGAAAAAACGCTGCAAAGATAAAATTTTTAACCAAAAAACACCAATAAATGG
>CALJKQ010000197.1 GCA_937973565.1 uncultured Saprospiraceae bacterium
TTGCCATTAGGTTGGAAGCAAAAACTATCTTTCTCTCTTTCCATCATTCATGAGCCGGGTGTTGTTTTTTTGGATGAACCCACGGGAGGTGTCGATCCGCTTACCCGTCGGCAATTCTGGATCCTTATTTATGAAGCCGCCGAAAGAGGGATTACCGTTTTTGTGACTACCCATTATATGGATGAAGCAGAGTATTGCAACCGCATTGCCATCATGGTGGACGGCAAGATCGAAGCCATGGGCAAACCAGCTGAGCTGAAACTTGAGCACGCTACCGATTCTATGGATGATATGTTTTACAGACTGGCCCGCAAGGCAAAAAGAAGCGATATGATATGAGTACCTTTAAATCATTTGTTAAAAAAGAAGTAAGGCACATTCTGCGCGACAGAAAAACCTTGTTGGTCTTGCTGGGCATGCCCATTGTACAAATTATTCTGTTTGGTTTCGCCCTGAGCAACGAGGTTAAAAATACATTTATCTACATCACCGATATGTCGAAGGATGAAATGTCGGCTGGCCTCATTCAGCAGATCGATGCCAGTAAGTATTTTGACGTGCGGGGCGTCATTGACAATCCAAATCAGGCCGATGAATTGCTGCGATCAGGTGCTGCCAAAGTGGTATTGGTCATTCCCCCTCGTTTTGCAGAAGAAACCCAACACCAAAAAGAAGTTACCCTCCAGTTGCTGACAGACGGTACCAATCCCAACCTTGCTTCAACGGTCAATACCTATATTTCCCTTATTGTCAGGGATTTCAGAAACAGGGTCTACGGAGATCTCAAATTGCCCATGGCCCTGAAAGTAGAACCACGTATGATGTACAATCCCCAGCTCAAGGGAGAGTACACCTTTGTGCCTGGTGTGATTGCCATGGTGCTGATGATTATATGCGTGCTTATGACATCGGTATCGATTGTCAAGGAGAAAGAATTGGGTAATATGGAATTGGTATTGGTTTCACCCACGCGACCTCATATTGTGATTTTGTCCAAGGCCATTCCTTATTTTGTTTTGGGACTCATCCTTGTGACCGTCATTTTGCTGATGAGTCGCTTCCTGCTTGAAATACCCATCCGGGGCAACCTTCTGTTGTTGTATGGTGTGGCTGCCTTGTTCATCATAACGGCGTTATCATTGGGGCTGGTGATTTCCACCATAACGGATTCTCAGCAGGTGGCCATGCTCATATCTCTCATGGGTATGATGTTGCCTACTATTATGTTTGGCGGTTTTATGTTCCCCATTGAAAACATGCCTTTGCCAATGCAGGTGATTTCCAACATCATTCCCGCTAAATGGTTTTATTACGCCATCAACGACATTATGATCAAGGGCCAGGGTTTTGCAGCCGTAAAAATGGATGTCTTCATTCTTTTCGGATTTACCCTGTTGTTTTTATTCATTAGTTACAAAAAATTCAACATCAGGCTGTCATGAGAAATATCTGGTTTTTGGTCATCAAAGAATTCAGGCAGACCTTCAGGGATCCTGCTATCCTGCGTATGATTTTTATTATGCCGGCCTTGCAGCTGCTCATTCTTCCTTTTGCGGCCGATTACGAAATAAAAAACATTGACATTGCCATTGTAGATTATGACCGTTCAGCTGAGTCAGCCCGACTTGCCAACAAGTTGGCCCATTCCGGATACTTTCACCTGGTGGGTCATGCCCGGTCCAATGCAGAAGGCATGCAATGGGTGGGAGAAGACAAAGCCGATATGTTTGTGGAGATCCCTTTGGGATTTGCCAAAAACTGGGTGGCCAGAGATGAAGCTTCGCTTTCCCTTGTGGTCAATGCCGTGAATGGCACCAAGGGAAACCTGGGTGCTGCCTATGCCGCTTCCATTTTTTCGGAATACAATGATGAAATCAGGCAGGAATGGATCCAGATGCCAAAAGTCTCTCCTTTACCGCTTATCAAAGTCACTTATTCCAACCGGTACAATCGTCTGGCCAATTACCAGCATTTCATGGTACCCGGCATTTTGGCAGTATTGCTTACCATGGTGGGTGGATTTTTGTCGGCTCTCAATATTGTGAAGGAAAAAGAGATAGGTACCATAGAACAGATCAATGTATCGCCCATTCGCAAATATGAGTTTGTGGCAGGTAAGCTGATCCCTTTTTGGGTCATGGGTTTTGTTATTCTCACCATCGGACTGTTGATCAGCTTTGTGATCCACGGCATTGTGCCCGGGTCCAATCTGTGGGTGTTGTATCTGTTTTCGGGTGTTTACCTCATCACCATTTTGGGTTTTGGGCTGTTGATTTCCAATTTCACCAATACCCAGCAACAAGCCATGATGGTCGCTTTCTTTTTCATGCTCATCTTTATTTTGCTGAGTGGTCTGTACACCCAGATAGAGAGCATGCCTCGATGGGCGCAGATCCTGGCGTGGATCAACCCGGTGACCTACATGGTCGACGCCATGCGCATGATTTTGTTAAAAGGAGCGATGTTGCAGGATTTGACTCATCATTTCAGGAACATCCTGATAGGGGGTGTTTTTTTGAATGCGCTGGCTATTTGGAGCTACCGAAAGCGTTCCTAAGAAAGAGAAAAGAGTGCGATTGGCTGTCAAACAGGTCACATATCGGAAGAGTGCACAGAATTGGGCAAATGCCCCAAAGAGGTGGGGTAAGGCAGCGGAAGGGGGCTAAGGAGGCCGTGTTTAGGCCTGAAACGCCCTTTAAAAGTGTTGTATTTGATTAAATATCAATGGTTAAAAAATAGAAACAACCCTAATATCAGAATAAAATTTGCCGGGGGGCTTGCGAATAATAATTGCCAAAAGGCCGTTTTTTTTTGCAAAAAATAAGAAAAATAAAAATATTTAAAAAACTATTTTGTGGTAACTGAAAATGTATTATTTTTGCATCGCTTTTTGCGGCAGGTAGAAAGAACATTTGTATTTACTGTTTACCGGAGTTACCAAACAAAAAAACAATTGCCAGTGTAGCTCAGTTGGCCAGAGCAGCTGATTTGTAATCAGCTGGTCGGGGGTTCGAATCCCTCCACTGGCTCCATTAGTATGGAGACATACGATGAGGAAAACTCCGGAAGTTTTTATCGCAGGGGGTGCGCCGGAGTAGGAGAGCCGGGCCAGACTGTAAATCTGGTGTCTCTGACTGAGTAGGTTCGAATCCCACCACCCCCACGAAAAAAGCAAATAGGCGGGAGTAGCTCAGTTGGTAGAGCATCAGCCTTCCAAGCTGAGGGTCGCGGGTTCGAGTCTCGTCTCCCGCTCTATAAAAAAAAGGTGACACTTTTTTTATCGCCGATGTAGCTCAGGGGTAGAGCACTTCCATGGTAAGGAAGGGGTCATGGGTTCAATTCCCATCATTGGCTCAATGGAATCACACATTCATTAACATATTTAAATTACTGAAAAATTTCAAGCAATGGCTAAAGGAACATTTGACAGGTCGAAACCACACGTAAACATAGGTACCATTGGTCACGTTGACCACGGAAAAACGACCCTTACTGCTGCAATCACATACGTTTTGGCAGAAGCTGGACTTGCAGAGAAAAAAGATTATGACTCTATCGATGCGGCTCCTGAAGAAAAAGAAAGGGGTATCACCATCAACACGGCACACGTAGAGTACCAAACTGCCAACAGACACTACGCACACGTTGACTGTCCGGGTCACGCCGACTATGTAAAGAACATGGTAACGGGAGCAGCTCAGATGGACGGTGCTATTCTAGTGGTAGCAGCTACCGACGGTCCGATGCCTCAGACAAGGGAGCACATCCTTTTGGCAAGACAGGTTGGCGTTCCAAAAATCGTTGTTTTCATGAATAAAGTTGACCTCGTTGACGATCCGGAAATGTTGGAACTCGTAGAAATGGAGGTTAGAGAATTGTTGGACACTTACGGATTCGGTGGCGATGACGCTCCAATTATCAAAGGTTCTGCAATCAAAGCTTTGGAGGGAACTCCTGAAGGCAAAAAAGCAATCGAAGATTTGATGGCAGCTGTGGATTCACACATCCCAGAACCAACACGTGAAGTTGACAAACCATTCTTGATGCCTATCGAAGACGTATTCTCTATCACTGGTAGGGGTACTGTTGCAACCGGTAGAATTGAAAGAGGTGTGATCAACGTTGGTGATCCGGTAGAAATCATCGGTATGATGAAGCCAGGTGAAAAACCATTGACTTCAACAGTAACCGGAGTTGAGATGTTTAGAAAACTTCTTGACAGAGGTGAAGCTGGTGACAACGCAGGTATCCTTCTTCGTGGTATCGACAAAGAAGCGATCAGAAGAGGTATGGTTATCTGTAAGCCAGGTTCAGTACAACCACACATGAAGTTCAAGTGCGAGGTTTACGTTCTTTCTAAAGAAGAAGGTGGTCGTCACACTCCATTCTTCAACGGCTACCGTCCACAGTTCTACTTCAGAACAACTGACGTTACCGGTGATGTTAAACTTCCAGAAAATGTAGAAATGGTAATGCCAGGTGATAACATCTCTATCGAGGTGACACTGGTGAGCCCAATCGCGATGGAGAAAGGTCTTCGTTTCGCGATCCGTGAAGGTGGTAGAACAGTAGGTGCCGGTCAGGTTACTGAAATTATACAATAAGCATTCGGTAAAATATGTTTGAAAGAGATTTAAGCACCTCAAGGTGCTTAATTCTCTTTTTTAGTATATACGATTTTCACATTCAAAAACTTATTAAAGTATAAGTCAAGAGTAGTGAGGGAGTTAAAGGGCAGTGATCCTCATTAATAACATAGGGAAGTAGTTCAATTGGTAGAGCAGCGGTCTCCAAAACCGCAAGTTGCAGGTTCGAGTCCTGTCTTCCCTGCCAAACCCCGAGAGGGGCAAAAATCAATTGCGATGGATAATATCAGATTGTACATTAAAGAAAGTATACACGAGTTGCTCAACAACGTAACCTGGCCAACATGGGGAGAATTGATTTCCCATACCAGAATTGTTTTGGTTGCTACCGTGATTTTTGCATTGGTAACCTTCCTTATGGACACCGTTGCCAATCAGGCACTTTCCGTTATTTATGGCTTAGGATCATGAGTGAGACTACAGCGAAGTGGTATTCCCTGAGGGTGATCAGCGGGAAAGAAAAAAAGATCAAAGAAAAAATTGATCTTGAAGTTTCCAGGAACGAGTGGACAGACATCGTTCTCCAGGTGATCGTACCTATTGAGAAGGTATATAAGATGCGCAATGGCAAAAAGCAAACCATTGAGCGCAATATCCTTCCGGGCTACATCCTGGTAGAGGCTATTCCTGAAAAATTTTCAGGAGAAATCATCAATGCGATTTCAAACCTCACCAACGTAATCCATTTCCTGGGTAAAAACAATCCTATTCCCATGACCCAGCAAGAGGCAAACCGAATGTTGGGAAAGGCAGACGAATCACAATTGGGGGGCGAGGCAATGCTCGATCCATTCCTGGTGAACGAAACCGTGAAAATCATCGATGGACCTTTCAAAGATTTTGTAGGGGATATCAAAGAAGTGAACGAAGAGAAAAAGAAGCTCAAGGTTATTGTTAAAATCTTTGGCCGGGGCACTGAGGTAGAACTCAATTTTGGACAAGTAGAAAAACAGGCGTAATTCGATACCGGCTTTAAATGCTTCCACGGATAGAAAAACGCCCCATATAATTTGATCGATACAAAAAATTTAAAATGGCAAAAGAAATTGAAACGTTTGTAAAGTTGCAGGTTAAAGGAGGTGCTGCCAACCCGGCTCCACCCGTAGGTCCTGCACTCGGTTCCAAAGGTGTCAATATCATGGAATTCTGCAAGAGGTTCAATGCAGCTACCCAGGAAATTCCGGGTAAGTTGGTACCTGTGCTGATCACCGTGTACAAAGACAAGTCATTCGACTTCGTTATCAAAACACCGGCTGCCGCCATTCAATTGTTGGAAGCAACCAAACTTAAATCCGGATCTGCGCAGTCCAACCGTAACAAGGTAGGATCTGTAACTTGGGATCAGATAAAAGCAATTGCGGAAAACAAAATGCCTGACCTCAATGCGTTTACGCTGGAGTCAGCCATGAGCATGGTAGCAGGAACAGCAAGATCTATGGGGATTACCGTTACCGGTACACCACCCTGGAGCAACGAAAATTAATATTTTTTAACCGGTAGGGAGTCTCGTCACCTGATGAGACGATATTACCTCAAAACTTTTCATAATGGCTAATCTTACGAAAAAAAGAAAGGCAGTCGAGGGTAAAGTGGATGCAAACAAGCTTTATGCCCTCGCCGACTCTGTAGCCCTGGTAAAAGAAGTAAACACCACTAAATTCGATGCGTCAGTTGACCTGCACATCCGTTTAGGTGTTGACCCTCGAAAAGCTGACCAGGCGATCAGAGGTACGGTTACCCTTCCTCACGGAACAGGTAAAACCAAAAGAGTATTGGTTCTTTGTAACCCGGATAAGGAAGCAGAGGCCAAAAACGCAGGTGCAGATCACGTAGGTTTGGATGATTATATCACACAGATCAAAAATGGCTGGACCGATGTAGACGTTATCATTGCCACTCCGGATGTAATGGCAAAGGTAGGTCAGGTAGGTAGGATCTTAGGTCCTAGAAACCTGATGCCGAACCCAAAGACGGGTACCGTTACCTTGGATGTTGCTTCTGCAGTAGAAGATGTTAAAAAAGGAAAGATTTCTTTCAGGGTGGACAAATACGGTATTATCCACACCACAATTGGAAGGGTATCATTCAGCAAAGAAAAGTTGGCCGACAATGCGAAAGAATTGTTGTCGACACTCGAAAGAATGAAACCAAGTACCGCTAAAGGTATTTATATGAAATCCATCAGTGTGGCTTCTACCATGAGTCCTGGGATCAAGGTTGATCCAAAAACCATTCATTAATCATCAAAAATCTATTCAAAATGAAGAAAGGAGATAAGGCCTTAATGATAGATGAGCTGAAGGAAAAATTTGCTAACAACCCATTTTTTTATATCACTGACTCATCTGCACTTACTGTTGAGGCCATCAATAAATTCAGAAGAATTTGTTTTGAAAAAGGCATCGAAGTACATGTGGTAAAAAATACCCTCGCCAAAAAGGCCATGGAGCCTAATGCTGAGGAAAAGAACTATGTAGCCATCTACGATGCGCTGCACGGACCTACAACCCTGTTGTTCTGTGAAACAGCCAACTTGCCGGCAAAAGTCATCAAAGAATTCAGAAAGACCAATGCTAAGCCTACGTTGAAAGCTGCTTACATCGATAGCGGTGTATTTATCGGAGACGACCAACTCGATGCACTGGCTTCACTCAAGTCCAAAAACGAACTCATTGGCGAGATCGTTGGCTTGTTGCAGTCACCTGCTAAGAATGTTATTTCTGCCCTTAAATCAGGTGGAAATACCATTGCCGGGCTGGTTAAAGCCCTCGAAGAAAGGGCAAACTAATTTTGGCTTCCAAGACAACGCCATAATAATTAATTCATTATTGTTAAAAATTTAAAACTCAAAAAAATGGCTGATTTAAAAGCATTTGCAGAGCAACTGGTAAACTTATCAGTAAAAGAAGTTAACGAACTTGCTCAAATTTTGAAAGACGAATACGGTATCGAGCCGGCTGCTGCTGCTGTAGCAATTGCTGCTCCTGCTGCAGGTGGTGGTGGAGACGCTGCTCCTGCTGAAAAAACTGAATTCGACGTAGTATTGGCTTCAGGTGGAGCTAACAAACTTGCGGTTGTTAAAGAGGTGAAGAACTTGTTGAACCTTGGCTTGAAAGAAGCAAAAGACATGGTTGACGGAGCTCCATCTACTTTGAAGACCGGTGTACCTAAGGCTGAAGCAGAACAAATCAAAACTGTTCTTACAGAAGCAGGTGCAACTGTAGAATTGAAGTAATTCTGTATGAGAGACTTAGTCTCTAAGTCTTACAAATAAATGGAACGGCTTGGTCCCCTCAACAGGGGACTAAGCCCGTTGCCGTTTATACTTTTGTGGAAAATTCAGAACATCGGCCACTTTCCGGTGTTTCAATCAAATAAAGATTTTAGGATGGCATCAACAATCAACGGAACAAAAGAAAGAGTTAACTTCGGTAAAATTAAACTGCCGTCGTACTATCCTGACCTTCTGGAGATCCAGCTCAAATCCTTTCAGGAGTTTTTCCAATTGGAAACGACCCCTGAAAACAGGAACAGCGAAGGTCTTTACAGGGTATTTCAGGAAAATTTCCCCATTACAGACACCCGAAATATTTTCGTTCTCGAATTTTTGGACTACTTCATAGATCCACCACGCTATACCATTGACGAATGCGTGCAGAGAGGTCTTACCTACAGTGTTCCCCTGAAAGCGAAATTGCGTCTTTCTTGTAATGACGAAGAACACGTAGACTTCCAAACCATCGTTCAGGACGTATTCCTTGGCAACATTCCTTATATGACGCCCAAAGGAACTTTCGTAATCAACGGTGCAGAAAGGGTAGTGGTTTCTCAGCTCCACCGCTCTCCGGGTGTATTTTTCAGCCAGACCTTCCACCCCAATGGTACAGCCATCTACTCTGCCAGGGTGATCCCTTTCAAAGGAGCCTGGATGGAATTCGCTACCGATATCAACTCGGTAATGTACGCCTACATCGACAGAAAGAAAAAATTCCCGGTTACAACCCTGCTCAGAGCCATTGGGTTTGACTCGGATAAAGACATACTCAACATCTTCGACCTAGCCGAAGAAATTAAGGTTACCGAAAAATCACTCAAAAAAGCCATCGGTCGTAAACTGGCCGCAAGGGTGCTCCGCAAGTGGATAGAAGACTTCGTGGATGAAGATACAGGTGAAGTGGTAACCATCGAGCGTAACGAAATCATCCTCGAAAGGGATGTGGTGCTCGACGAAGAAAACATCAACCTCATCAGCGATATCGATGCAGATACCATCATCCTGCAAAAAGAAGACCTCGATGTGGATTACAGCATTATCTACAATACCCTGCAGAAGGATCCTTCGAGCTCGGAAGTGGAAGCGGTAACACAGATCTATCGCCAGTTGAGAGGTACCGACCCCCCCGATGAAGAAACCGCCAGAGGTATCATCGACAAGTTGTTCTTCTCTGATAAGAGGTACAACCTGGGTGAAGTGGGCCGTTATAAAATCAACAAGAAACTGAAACTGGATATCGATATGGAAACCCTGGTTTTGACCAAGGAAGACATCATATCCATCGTTAAATTCCTGGTAGCCCTGGTCAACCAAAAAGCAGAACTCGACGACATCGATCACCTGAGCAATCGTAGGGTGAGAACCGTAGGAGAGCAACTCTACGCCCAGTTTGGTGTAGGTTTGGCGAGAATGGCCAGAACCATCAGGGAGAGAATGAACGTAAGGGACAACGAAGTCTTTACACCGGTCGATTTGATAAACGCGAGGACATTATCTTCGGTTATCAACTCATTCTTCGGTACCAGCCAGTTGTCACAGTTCCTCGACCAGACCAACCCGCTTTCAGAAATCACCCACAAAAGGAGGATTTCAGCGCTCGGTCCCGGAGGTCTTTCGAGAGAAAGAGCCGGCTTCGAGGTCAGGGACGTTCACTACTCACACTACGGTCGTCTGTGTACGATTGAGACTCCGGAAGGACCCAACATCGGTTTGATTTCTACCCTTTGCGTTCACGCCAAGGTCAATAAAATGGGCTTCCTTGAGACTCCTTACCGCAAAGTAAACAGCGGTATCGTGAGCCTCAGCGCCGAAGCCGAATACCTTTCTGCCGAAAGTGAAGACCACATGAAAATCGCACAGGCCAATGCTGCTGTTAGCGAAAAAGGTGCCTTCATCGAAGACAAGATCAAGGGTAGGGAACAAGGGGAATTCCCCATCTTTACTCCGGAAGAAGTGGATTACATCGATATCGCCCCCAACCAGATTGTGGGTGTGTCAGCATCCCTGATCCCCTTCCTCGAAAACGACGATGCCAACCGTGCCCTCATGGGTTCTAACATGCAACGTCAGGCCGTTCCATTGATTCGTCCGAAAGCCCCTATCGTGGGTACCGGTATCGAAGCCAAGGTAGCTGCCGACAGTAACATGTTGATCAATGCAGAAGGCGATGGTACCGTAGAATATGTAGACTCAACCAAAATCATCATCAAATACGACAGAACCGATGCTGAAAGGCTGGTTTCTTTTGAAGATGACGCGGTTACTTATAGCCTTACCAAGTTTACCAGAACCAACCAGGGCACTTGTATCAACCTTAAGCCTATTGTTAGAAAAGGCCAAAGGGTGAAAAAAGGTTCTTTGCTTTGCGAAGGATACGCCACTGAAAACGGAGAACTGGCACTGGGACAAAACCTCAAAGTGGCCTTCATGCCATGGAAAGGGTACAACTTCGAGGATGCCATCGTATTGTCGGAAAGGGTAGTAAAAGAAGATATCTTTACTTCCATCCACATCGAGAGCTTCGAATTGGATATCCGCGACACCAAGTTGGGTGAAGAGGAACTTACCTGCGATATTCCAAACGTGAGCGAAGAAGCTACCAAAGACCTCGATGAAAATGGTATCATCCGTTTGGGAGCGTGGGTTTCTGAGGGCGACATCCTCATTGGTAAGATCACACCTAAAGGTGAAACCGATCCTACACCGGAAGAAAAGCTGTTGCGTGCCATCTTTGGCGACAAGGCGGGTGATGTGAAAGATGCATCTTTGAAAACACCTCCTTCTATCCAGGGTGTTGTAATCGACAAACAATTGTTTGCCAGAGCAAAGAAGGACAAGTTCCAGAAAGTTCAGGAGAAAGAATTGTTGACCAAACTCGATGACGATCACGCAGTAGAAGTTAACAAACTGAAAACCCTCCTGATCGACAAGCTGATGACCCTGCTCGGATCAAAAGTTTCAGAAGGTGTATTCAGCATTTACAAAGAAGAATTGATTTCAAAGGGTACCAAGTTTTCACCCAAGGTGCTTAAGGAAATCGACTACACAACTGTCGATTATTCCAACTGGACCAAAGAAAAGGAAACCAACGAGATGGTAGCGAGGTTGTTGCACAACTTCAACATCAAACTCAACGGTGAATTGGGTAGGTACAAGAGAGAGAAATACAACATCTCTATCGGAGATGAATTACCTGCAGGTGTATTGAAACTGGCCAAGGTTTACCTCGCTAAAAAACGCAAGTTGAAAGTGGGTGATAAATTGGCGGGAAGACACGGTAACAAAGGGATCGTATCCAGAATCGTAAGGGAAGAAGACATGCCTTTCCTCGAAGATGGTACACCGGTTGACATTGTGTTGAACCCACTTGGGGTACCTTCGAGGATGAACTTGGGTCAGATCTTCGAAACCGTTTTGGGTTGGGCCGGTAAAAACCTCGGTTTGAGGTTTGCAACGCCAATCTTCGACGGAGCCAGCATCCACGAAATCGATGAGTATGTGCAGAAAGCAGAGCTTCCATCATTGGGTCAGACTTTCCTTTACGATGGTGAAACGGGCGATCGTTTCCACCAGCAGGCAACGGTAGGGGTGATCTACATGCTGAAGCTGTCGCACATGGTTGACGACAAGATGCACGCACGTTCGATCGGTCCTTATTCACTCATTACACAACAGCCATTGGGAGGTAAAGCCCAGTTTGGTGGTCAGCGTTTTGGTGAGATGGAGGTTTGGGCATTGGAAGCCTTCGGTGCATCCAACATCCTGAGAGAATTGCTTACCATCAAGTCGGATGACATCATCGGTCGTGCAAAAGCATACGAGGCCATTGTCAAGGGTGAGAACTTACCTGAGCCTAATATTCCTGAATCATTCAACGTATTGGTTCACGAATTGAGAGGTTTGGCACTCGATATTAAATTTGAATAATCTAAAAAAACATACCTGCAAATGGCATTAAAAAAAGTTGCAAAAGTTGGTAAAGCTTTCGATTCCATTACCATCAGCCTCTCTTCTCCGGATGAAATTCTGGAGCGTTCAAGAGGTGAGGTACTGAAGCCGGAAACGATCAACTACAGGTCATACAAACCGGAAAGAGACGGTCTTTTTTGCGAGCGTATCTTCGGCCCGGTTAAAGATTACGAGTGCTACTGCGGCAAGTACAAGAGGATCCGATACAAAGGCATCGTGTGCGACCGTTGTGGTGTGGAAGTAACAGAGAAAAAAGTAAGAAGGGAGCGCATGGGACACATCAAATTGGTGGTTCCTGTGGTGCACATCTGGTTCTTCAAGTCACTTCCCAACAAGATCGGTTACCTGTTGGGTATGTCGTCTAAAAACCTGGAATCCATCATCTACTACGAAAAGTTTGTAGTGATCCAGACCGGTATCAAAGATGGCGAGGTCAAAAAAATGGACCTGCTTTCAGAAGAAGATTACCTGGCCATTGTGGATTCTTTGCCAAAAGACAACCACATGCTCGAAGACAGCGATCCCAACAAATTCATCGCCAAAATGGGTGCAGAAGCCATCTTCGACCTGTTGATGCGATTGGATTTGGCCAACCTGTCTTACGACCTCAGACACCAGGCTTCTGTAGAGACTTCACAGCAGAGAAAGTCTGAAGCACTAAAAAGATTGAGAGTAGTAGAAGCCTTTAAAGAAGGTTTCGAAAGAAATACCAACCGTCCGGAATGGACCATCATCCAGTACCTGCCGGTAATACCACCGGAATTGAGACCGTTGGTGCCATTGGATGGCGGTAGATTTGCCAGCTCCGACCTCAACGACCTTTACAGAAGGGTGATCATCCGTAACAACCGTTTGAAGAGGTTGTTGGAAATCAAAGCTCCTGAAGTAATCCTCCGAAACGAAAAGAGGATGTTGCAGGAAGCGGTAGACTCACTGTTCGACAACTCCCGTAAATCCAATGCCGTTAAAGCAGAAGGAGGAAGGGCTCTGAAGTCACTCAGCGATATCCTGAAAGGAAAGCAGGGACGTTTCCGTCAGAACCTTTTGGGTAAGAGGGTTGACTACTCTGGCCGTTCGGTCATCGTGGTAGGACCTACACTTCAACTGCACGAGTGCGGTATTCCTAAGGGTATGGCAGCCGAGTTGTTTAAGCCATTTATCATTCGTAAGCTCATCGAAAGAGGTGTGGTGAAAACGGTAAAATCGGCTAAAAAATTAGTAGACAAAAAGGATCCCATCATTTGGGAAATCCTCGAAAATATTCTGAAAGGACACCCGGTATTGCTCAACAGAGCTCCGACCCTTCACAGACTCTCCATCCAGGCATTCCAGCCAAGGTTGGTTGAAGGAAAAGCCATCCAGCTTCACCCGCTCGTGTGCGGTGCCTTCAACGCCGACTTTGACGGTGACCAGATGGCCGTTCACGTGCCTTTGAGTCACGCTGCCATTCTGGAAGCACAAGTGTTGATGTTGTCATCACACAACATGCTCAACCCACAGGACGGTTCGCCGATCACCCTGCCTTCACAGGACATGGTACTTGGTCTGTACTACCTGACCAAAGAGCGCAAATCCATCCCGGAAAATCCGGTAAAAGGCGAAGGCAGCCGTTTCTATTCGCCGGAAGAAGTGACCATCGCCTACAACGAAGGCCGCTTCGGCAAGACGCTTTTCACCGAGCGGGACGATCCCGAGGACGGCAAGGTCCAGGTCCATGCGGGTGATGCCTCCGACGTCGTGGGTTCGCCAGCGTAAGCTGCATTGGCGGTGGCTCAGGCGCAATTCGGGGTGGTGATCGTGGGCTTGGGCGATGAAGGCGACCGCGTTCACGAACGCCATGTTGGCGGCGAAGTCCGGGCGCGTCAGCCCCGCGACGCTCGGCGTGACCGAGGGCGCGGGGCTGGGCTGATGGGCGATCGAGAGGCCCGCCATGAAATCCATCACAGGCGGCATCCGCGACCGCACCATATCTCCGCGCGTGTTTAGCTCTTCGAGCTCGCGCAGCGCCTTGGTCAGGTAGGCGTCCAATCGCTCGGGGGTGATGCGTCCGACACCGGCCAGGGTCTGCCACACCAGGTGCGCGGTGGCCAGGTCGACGCCGTGCGCGTCGGCGGCCGCGACGGCCAGGGCCGACAGGCGCGTCCAGGCGTCGGCGTCGCCGGCCAGCGCGAGCAGCCGGGCGCGGACGTCCTCGCTGCGCTTGGTGTCGTGGGTGGACAGCGTCGTCATGCCCAACGGCCAGCGGTCGGCCTGGTGCGCGGACCAGGCGTGCAGCGCCTCCACCCCGGGGTGCTCGCCGTGAGCCGGGTCGCCGCCCACCTCGTTCAGCGCGACCAGCCGGTGCCAGCG
>CALJKQ010000198.1 GCA_937973565.1 uncultured Saprospiraceae bacterium
ATAAGAGTCGTGACATTATCGAGGTCGATCCATCCGCGTTCCATAAGATCCATAAGACGTCCTGGAGTTGCGATGATCACCTGAGGACCAGCCTTGAGACCCTCTTTTTGCTTCCAAATCGGAGAACCTCCATAGACCGCGAGGGAACCCATACGCATATGGCGAGAAAGATTGAAGACTTCATCACGAGTCTGAGAAGCGAGTTCACGAGTTGGCTCGAGAATGAGGATCTGAGGAACTCGTTTTTTCTCATCGATCGAGTTGAGAGCCGGGATACAAAATGCAGCGGTCTTCCCAGAACCAGTATTCGACTGAACGATAAGATTTTTCCCGGCAAGTGCAGCAGGGATAACCTGAGACTGAACCTCAGTTGGCTCGTGATAACCGAGATCCGTGATAGCTCCGAGAATCTCAGGGCGCAGAGAAAGAGTAGAAAAACTCATAGAAAAGAAAAAGTGAACGGCAATGATGCCGAAAATAGAAAGTTACAACTTCACGGATGTAATATAGATAGACTCCTCTCGAAAAACCGTGTTATACACGTATAAAGCTCGTACGTATGAGCCTGCAGATAGGAGAAATAATCAAAAACGATGAGATGATATCGAGACTTTTCTCGATACTTCTCGATAAATCAGAGAAATTGTGAGCGGAGTATATGGAAATGATAGGAAAAAGCAAAAGATAATTTGACAGAAGCTGTGTGTGTGTGTTATAGTGGGGTTGCCAATTTGTTCTACAGGAGAAAATCATGGCTGTTGACTTTTTTGTTACTAAAAATGGAAAGCCCGTTTCCGGTGCTCGTGTGTACTACCGAAAGGAAGGTGGTACAACAGGCGAAAAAAATACAGATGGAAATGGGTATGCCAGTTTTCAAGTTGATCCCGGTATGACGTCTTGTATACGGATCAACGGAAAAGATCAGGGAAATCGTTATCTCAAAAAGGGGGTAAATGAATTCAAGATCTGATTTCCCCCAGTATTTTTCTCTCAGAAATGAGTGGGAAAATACTGGATTGGTAAACGACCCACAGCAATGTGGGTCTTTTTTATATATCTTTTTTTAGAGGTTACGAGAAAATAGACTTGCGAATTGCAGGGTAAGGATTCTCAAGAAAAAATAAACCCCTTGCTATTTATTAAAACTTGACTTTATTATAAAGTTAAATATAATGAGCAAACCTACATATCAAGAATTACTGGATGCCGGAGTTCACTACGGTCACATGAAAAGAAAGTGGAATCCCAAAATGCTTCCGTATATCTTTATGGAGCGCAAAGGTATCCACATCATCGACCTCAACAGAACTTCAGAATGTCTGGACAAGTCGGCTTTTGCAGCAAAACAAATTGTAAAATCAGGAAGAAAGATCCTTTTTGTAGCTACCAAAAAGCAGGCGAAAGACATCGTAGCCGAAGCAGCAAGAAGCGTGGGCATGCCTTACGTGACTGAGCGTTGGTTAGGCGGTATGATGACCAACTTTGCTACCATCAGAAGGTCAGTAAAGAAAATGCAGAACATCGACCGTATGTTGAACGACACTACCCTTACTTCCATCACCAAAAAAGAAAGGTTGACCCTCACTCGTGAGCGCGCCAAGTTGGAAAAGGAATTGGGTGGTATTGCCAACCTCAACAGAATTCCTTCTGCCCTTTTCATCGTTGACATTCACCACGAGCACATTGCCCTGGCAGAAGCCAAAAGATTGGGCATCAAAACTTTCGGTATGGTGGATACCAACTCTGATCCCAACAAGGTAGATTTCCCTATACCGGCCAATGACGACGCTTCCAAGTCTGTGAAGATCATCGTAAGCTACGTGGTAGAAGCTATTCGTGAAGGATTGGAAGAAAGAAGGTTGCAAGGCGCTACCGAAGAAGCTTAATTTTTTTCATCGATAAAAAATCTCAATACAAATGAGTGAAGTAAATATTTCAGCAGCTGATGTAAAAAACCTAAGAGAACAGACAGGTGCTGGTATGATGGATTGCAAGAAAGCCCTGGCAGAGGCCAATGGCGATTTTGAAAAGGCCATCGAAATCCTGAGATTACAGGGTCAGAAATTGTCTCTGAAAAGAGCAGACCGCGACGCCAAAGAGGGTGTTGTTATAGCATTGGTAAATGCAGATCAAACCAAAGGAATCGTAGTAAGAGTAAGCTGCGAGACCGACTTCGTTGCCAAGAATGAAGATTTTGTCAACTTTACCAGAAGCATCGCCAATATCGCTTTGGCCAACTTCCCGGCTGACAAAGATGCTTTATTGGCACTGCCATACGATGGCACTCTTTCTGTAGCTGATAAGTTGACAGAACAAGTAGGTGTGATCGGAGAAAAAATCGAATTGGCAGAATATGGCAGGATCGAAGCGCCAATGGTAACTTCATACATCCACATGGGTAACCGTGCGGGCGTAATCGTTGGTCTGAACAAAGCCAATGCCTCTTTCGTAGATGCAGGTAAGGACGTAGCTATGCAAATTGCAGCTATGAAGCCCATCGCTGTTGACGAATCAGGTGTTTCTAAAGACGTGATCGAAAAAGAGATCGAAATTGGAAAAGAATTGGCTCGTCAGGAAGGTAAAGCCGAAGAGATGCTCGAGAAAATTGCCCTTGGCAAACTCAACAAATTTTACAAAGAAAATACCCTGTTGCCACAGACCTTTGTAAAAGACAGCAAACTTACGGTTGCCGACTACCTGAAAGGGTTCGACAAAGAACTTACTGTTACCGACTTCAAACACATTAAGCTCGGATAAAAATAAAAAGGCGATCAATTTTGGTCGCCTTTTTTTTAGCTTTACATTTCAAATACCCCTCTATATGTCCCTAAAATACAACCGCATTCTTTTAAAGCTCAGTGGAGAAGCCCTGATGGGAGAACAAAATTTTGGCATTGAAGCATCTATGCTTCGCCATTATGCCCAACAGATCAAACGCGTGACCGAGCTGGGTGTAGAAGTTGCCGTTGTGATTGGTGGGGGCAATATCTTCAGAGGACTCAGTGCCGCCTCTTCCGGTATAGAAAGAGTACAGGGCGATTATATGGGAATGATGGCTACGGTTATCAATGGCATGGCCGTGCAAAGCGCACTCGAAGAAGCAGGTGTCTACACGCGACTCATCTCAGCCCTGGAGATCCGCCAAATTGCAGAACCTTACATCCGAAGAAGAGCCATTCGTCACCTTGAGAAAAAAAGAGTGGTGATATTTTCCGCAGGTACGGGCAATCCTTACTTTACCACCGACTCTGCAGCAGCCCTAAGGGCCAGCGAAATCAATGCAGATGTCATCCTGAAAGGCACCAAAGTAGATGGCATTTATACTGCTGATCCTCACAAAGATCCTACTGCCACCAAATATGATTCCATTTCTTTTGCTGAGGTAATCTCCAAAAACCTCAATGTCATGGACATGACGGCTTTTACCATGTGCCAGGAAAATCAAATGCCCATCATCGTTTTTGACATCAACAATCCAGACAACCTCGAACGCCTCGTAAAAGGCGAAAAC
>CALJKQ010000199.1 GCA_937973565.1 uncultured Saprospiraceae bacterium
AATATGCATTAAATATTATTGTTAAAAAAAGTATAACAATACAGAGTTTAGTTTTGAAATATTGATTAAAGTGTTAAAAAACAGAATAAAATATGGCAGAATAGTGATATTATATGTAAATTGCATATTAAATAATGGATATTATTGGTATTAATTGTAATGTAAAATTATGAAAAATGGGGAGGATGACATATCTTTAGGTTGTTATTAAATTCGTAAATTAAATCCTAAAAATTATGAAAAGTGCCCCTGTACCCCTGTACCCCTGTACCCCTGTACCCCTGCCTATAACTTTATAACTAAATGTAAAAAAATTTTAATTTTTTTGTTTGTTTTGGGGCTTTGTAATTCAAACGCTTTTTCAGAAAACACTCACAATGTGAGTAAGCCTAATGCTAATTTGAAGACGGGAAATGGTAATTTAACAATTACTGAAAAAGAAGACTGTTTTAGAGCAAAAATTGAATTAACTAAACTTCAATGTGGCGATACTTTTCAATTGTGTTTTCAAACTGCCCAAAATAGCTGGAAAAAAAATCCTCAATGGACCGTTTTGCAGTATGGTTCCGGTAATCAGCCTATTCAATTGACCGGATATAGTAATTGTATAAATTTGAATGTCATTGACGGTAATATTATCCGATTTAAGCTAACTGTAGATGTTTATGATGGCAGCGATACGACACGATATTATTGCAACCAGACCATTAGTTTAGATTGTGAAACCGGTTGTGAAAATTTGAGTTTTACCAGCGATTTCTTATTTTGTCATGGTGACTTTACTCTTAACTCTTCCAACTTAGCTGGTGAGGTTTATATGGATTTTGGTGACGGTTCAAATCCCACAAAAGTGGGAACTGGGGTGACAGAATTATCACATGAATATGCAAATGGTGGCGATTATCTGGTTTGCTTAACACAATTAATTGATGGAGTACTTATGAGTTGTTGCGATTCGGTGCATGTAATGCCATGTGGTCCAGAATTTTGCGACAATGTATTGTTAGAGGATGAAGAGATTTCATACAATGAAACGAACGGGCATTTAATAATAAAATATACTTATAATACTTTTTCAGACGTTACCTCTTATATATGGGATTTTGGAGACAATAGCCCGATAGTGACCACCACAAGTAATATGGTTACACATGAATTTAACATGCCAGGTTGCTATAGTATATGTGTTACTGTAATTTTAGGGCATGGTGAAACACAAAAATGTTGTTTTGATAAAGTTTATGGCGATTGTAATTGTTGTATGACTGCCGAATTTACTTCAATTGATTCTTTACCTTACAGTTGCATTATGGGTAAATACCGTTTTATTCCATTGTGTACAATAAATTCAGATTCAGTCAAGCATTGTTGGATATTCGGTGACGGAAGCCCGATTTATAAAGGCGTTTTCCCTCCTGATCATGTATTTTCAAATTTTGTAACCGAAGACGGTTATGTAAATGTAACCCACATTGTAACGTGTGGCAAGTATAAGCTGGTATATACTAAAAAGATTTATGTTGGCAAAGGTGCATACTTAGGTTTCGAGAATAAAATAACCAAATTTACCGATTTTATACATTGGGAGACGCATCCTGCAGATATAAGGGTTGATGATTACATTCAACAATATTCCCAAAATCCAAATGTTCCACTTTTGATTCAAGGTATATTGCACGGAAACACAACTTATTATTTCAATGGCGGCACATGGAATATGGCAGCGAATTCGATCATTTACTTAAAAGCAGAAACGGAAGATGGTTTTGGCCCCAATATTCCTTCTATGACCTTTGGTTTAAATAACACAACAATACAAGATGCAGTCAGAATTGGTAGAATATTTTGTTGCAAATGGCAGGGTATTGTTAATGACGGACCAAATAAATTAATTTGGAATTCCTCCACTATTTCAGATGCTAAAATTATGTTGGATTTGTTGTATGGCAATGAAGGCAAATCGGTTGCAAGTCTCACATTTACACAAAATTTGTTTTTGGAAAACGATTTTGGTATTCGTTCAATTGGGCAACTATTTAATGTTAACGTCATGACCAACAACGAATTCAGAGGACCCTACAATTGCAATCTTCCTGATGTTGGAATTTGTGATTGTTATGTTAGTGATGCTATTCACTTAGAAAATATTAACGGAGTTGGCATCGTATTTCCTCAGACCAATCATCATAATAACATAATTCAATATTATCAAAACGGATTGTATGCTTCAAATTCGAATGTAACGTTTAGGAATTTTGAAATAACAAACGGAATTTTGAACCTCAGCACACCTTTGGTTTCAAGCAATGCAGTCTATGTAAGAGTAAACAATTCTGCTAATAATTTTATATTGGATGACGTATATTTTCATTCGATGCTTCGTGGGGCAAAGTTTGATCTTACTAAAGCAAATCTTAAACTAAATGCCGTTGCCAATATTCCAAACAGTAGTATCCTTATGGAAGACGTCACCAAAGGGTACGATATAACTGCAACTACAGGTAATATTGATGGTAATATCAAGCAAAATACCATAATCACCGCAGGAGTGACAGGCGCATACATTGAAGGTAGTCGAGGTATAAAAGTTTCTTTGGCAGGCTCAGCAAATAACAATTTAAACATTGAGCAAAACAATATAGTTGGCGATGCCAAGGACTTAATAGGTGTGAGTATTACCGCAAATGTACAAGCTTCACAAAAAGTAATAGTTGATGATAACAACATCACAACATACTCATCAGGGGCCAATATAAGTGGTGCAGGCATTTATTTGAGCAACATCAATACCGCAAACATCATTAACAATGTAGTAGATGCTAACTCTAAAATAAATGGCATAACTGTACAGTCCAGTTCCAAAGGCTATATCAAGTGCAATGATGTCACTCACGGTAAAATTGGCTTAGATGTAAATAATGCCAAGTCTAATATCATCTACCATAACAACTTGCACAACAACGATGTCAATAATCTGAGATTTCTGTATGATTGCAAAGGCACAGGTACACGTATTGTTAACAACACCTTTAGTATCAGCGAAAATGGTTATGATGTGAATTATGACAAAAATGCTTTTACCGGACCACAACTGCATAAGTACTATAATTCTTGGTTGAATCAGGATCCCATTTTACCCGAAGTATATCAACCATTTTCGTTTTATACCGACCAAACAAAATACTGGCGACCTGCTTCTGCTACATTGGGAAGTATTCATTTTCCTAGATTTTATGTAAATGGCATGATGGTCACAGCAGCCGACAATACTGTGCTTCAAGCACCTTTTACATGTGCTGCTCAAGGCAGTGGTTTAGGTGATGGAGGTGGATTTACTGACCCTGAGACACCCGATGAGTTCTATGGCGATTTAGCTTCAGACACCACTTATTATACAGGTATGACACCGGCCGAGCAAGACGGATCAAGACAGTCTATTATGGACAACCTGTATGATAACCCTACTTGGCTTACGAGCAATTCTATACTTGCAAATTTTGCAAGCAGCCAAAGCAATACATTTATAGGACATAGTACGGCTATTCGAAAAAACATGGCAGATCTTCAATCCAACATTAATGCACAATTAATGGCACTCAAAGCTTTACAAGATTCTGTCACCAGTTTACACACATCCTTAGATGGCATATACGCAACTATGTTACAAACAAATGATTCAATGATTCTTTTGCAATTGCAGTCACAAGCCAATTTAATATTGTCATCTATAGCATCTGTCAGTTCACAAATTTACTCACAGCAAGTGCAAGATAGTGTTATAAATGTTCAAACTTTGGATGCGATATCCTATGCCAACTCATCAATGACCGTTACAGGTATAAACCAATGGAACGAACGGTTGGTCAATGATTGTACCCTCAAAACCTGGCTACAGATACCTTTGGATACCACCGAAATTAGCAATTTAAAAACTGTGGCATTGATGTGTTATGCTGAGGGTGGTCGTGCTGTATATTTTGCGCGCGAATTGGTCAACGCACTATTTGATGTTTATATCACCGAAGACGATTGTATGGTTCAAAGTCCGGTTAATCAAAGGACTTCTGACACACAATCCTCAAATGGTTCTATGTCTATTAGTCCAAACCCTGTAAGCGAAATGCTAAATGTGGAGCTATCTGATCAATTTATTGGTCAAAGTCTCTTATTAGACCTATATAATGTATCAGGGCATGAAGTGAATCGCACTCAAGTTGTATCTTACAATGGAGGAGGTATTAATCTTAAGGTGAATGAATATCCGGAAGGAATCTACTTTTTGCATATCACAGGAGGAGGAACCGCTAACAATTTTAAAGTCGTAATAAAACGATAAAATAGTAAATAGATTTCCCCATACTGTTAAGTTTACGGTATGGGGTTATTTTTCTTAAAAGCGTTTAATATGAAACTTAAACTATACATTCTTGTTTCCGTTTTGGTTATATCCAACACTTTGTTTAGTCAAAAGCACGATGGTGTCTGGATACAAGGAGACCCTCACTGGCCTTACAGCACAAAATATTTTTGGAATTGTGCTCGCAATTGGGTTTTCAGTGATACCGGTATGATGATTCAAAACAGACCACTCACCCCATTAGGCAGATCAATTCAAGCGATTTCGAGTAAAGAAGGAGTGTTACAATTTTATACCAACGGTAACTCGATATTTTCAGCAGCAGATGATGTGACAATGGAGAACTGTCCCAATTTAAATGTAGGATCTTTTGGTGAAGTTGACCCATCAGATGTTTATCCACGAGCTCAGCCATATATGTCATACAATGTAGTACCGGACCCTTATGAAGACAACATATACTATATGCTGCATAGTTATCCATTGCTGGTGATGATAAGTGAAGATCCATGGATGTATTATTTTACCTCTAATAAACTTCAGCTTACCAAGATCGACATGAGCCAAAACAAAGGTAAAGGGAGGGTGGTATATGACAGCAAGGTCATCAGCGAAGTACCAACCAATGCATTTATACAGTACTGTCAGCATGCCAACGGCAAAGATTGGTGGGTGATACTTAAAAATGTAGAGGGCACAAAATACACGATGCTATTGCTCAGAAAAGACAGCATCATAGCATCGGTCGAAAACCCTGTGCCAGCCTTTCAGCCTTATGCCTATAATAAGCTACATGACCGCAATGCAACGACCAATAGTTATGCTGCATTGAGCCTTGATGGCAGCATGCTGGCCGACAAGTTTGGTGAGCGGGTAGTAAGGTTATTTGATTTTGACAGATGTAGCGGAACCTTAGCTTTGAGAGATACACTGCAAGTACCGATTGATTCTTTTCATAGTCCTGCGTTCAGTTCTCCTTTATACGGTGCCGGAGCATTTTGCAGGCCATTGGTATTTTCTCCAGATGGGAAGTATCTGTATCACTGTTCATATAAAGGGATTAATCAATATGAGACCGCCCCGGTACCTTTATCAGCTTCTAAAGCATTTGTTTTTGGTCCAATACCGTATGTATCTACTGATGACGGTATTACAGAAGATCCTATTCAAAAGCTTCGTTGCAGTCCGGTTCTCACCAATTCGCCCAATGGAAAACTGTACGGAAGTGATTCACAAGCAGGAGGTCAGAACTTTGTCATGCGCAAACCCAATGAGAAAGGCGTAGCCGCAGATTTTTGCTATAAACAATGTTTAGGGGCAGTGTATTATAGCATCCCTACCTGGTACGCCAACTTCAGGATGGGGCCATTAAAAGGCAGTCCATGTGATACGATTGTAAGCAGTACGGGTGATATTAACAATGCCAAATATGCTATCAGTGTATATCCGAATCCAACGGTCACAGATATAAACATAGACATAACGATGCCTTATTATGGTGCAGACATGCAGGCAGAAATCATGGTAAGTGACCTACAAGGCAAAGTGATATATGGTGATGCCATAGCGCCATATAGTTACAAATATACAATAGAGAAGGGAGTTTTACCATCAGGTGTGTATCTTGTAAGTCTGAAGGTGAAGGGCAAAGTTGTGGTGTCAAGTAAGGTGTCGGTTGGCGGTTAGCGGTTGGCTGTTAGCTGTTGGAGAATTACGATTTGGGATTCGGTTAATATAGAAAATTTCACAAGTGAGATTTTTTATAAAAATCATTTCCTTAATTCTTCCTGACGATTCTTCCGAATGTCAGGATCTAAAGAGACGATTCTTCCGAATGTCAGGAACCAATGTGAAGATAAATGTCTCTATCATGAGCATTTATCGCTCGGGTTCAAGATGTTTTGACAAAATGGACGGTTATGCCCGGGCATTTGGTAGTTTTGAGAAAAATTTAGATCTTGATAATATGAATGCACGGAAAATTAAAATCCACCCAATG
>CALJKQ010000200.1 GCA_937973565.1 uncultured Saprospiraceae bacterium
TCGGACGGACGACACGCGGCAACGCGGCGACGTACACCAAGGCATGGGATCGTTTCCGCACCCGACTGGCAGCCCAAGCGAGCGCGCTGTCGGCGGGACTTACCGCGTCGCACTTTTCGTTTAACGTCGCCAAAGGCCGCTGCGAGACCTGCTCAGGCGAAGGCTACGAGACGGTCGAGATGCAGTTTCTGGCCGATGTGTCGTTCCTGTGCCCGGTCTGCCAAGGAAAGCGATTTTTGCCCAAAGTGCTCTCAGTGCGTCACTGCGGCGTCAGCGTGGCCGAGGCGCTGGAGATGACGGTCGATGAGGCGCTGCTGTGCTTTGATCCACCGAGCAAGCCCGATCCAGCCCTGCGCCGCGCGCTGGTTCCGGTGCAGCGCGTGGGGCTTGGATATCTGCCTCTGGGGCAACCTCTATCGACGCTGTCTGGTGGGGAAGCGCAGCGCCTAAAGCTAGCTCGCGCGCTTAGCGAACCGGCCAAGGCAACACTGTTTATCGTCGACGAACCTAGTGCTGGCCTGCATGCGGAAGATGTCCGCCCGGTCATCGAAGCCCTGCATACGCTGGTCGAAGAAGGTGCCAGCGTCGTGGTGGTAGAGCACGATCTGGATGTCATTACCGCTGCCGACTGGGTCATTGACTTAGGACCAGGCGGTGGACCAGACGGCGGCCAGCTTGTCGCACAAGGCACACCAGCGACGGTAGCAAAGGGCCCAGGCAAGACCGCAGAGGCATTGCTTGCACACCTGAGCCCCGGCCGACGACCCTCACACAAGCCTACGGCGCGTCCACAGCCGAGTACCTTAGCGCGGAAAAATCTGGCCATCTGCGTTGAGCATGCACGCGAGCACAACCTCAAGTCTGTGTCTTGTCAGATCCCGCACGGCACGCTGACCGTGGTGACGGGGCCAAGCGGCTCAGGCAAGTCGTCGCTGGCCTTTGACACCATTTATGCGGAGGGGCAGCGCCGTTACATGGAGACCTTTTCGGCGTATGCGAGGCAGTTTTTGGGTACTATGGACCGGCCAGAAGTGGAAAAGATCGATGGGCTGAGTCCGGTGATTTCGATTGAACAAAAGACCACGGCTTGGAATCCCCGGTCTACGGTGGGTACTACTACAGAGATTTATGACTTTTTGCGATTGCTCTATGCCCGTATTGGGGATGCTTACTCGTATGAGACGGGTGAGAAAATGGTGAAATTTACAGAAGAGCAAATTCTGGAGTTTATCAGTGAGCACTATAAAAATAAAAAAATTACCATCCTGGCGCCGCTGGTGAGGGGCAGGAAAGGGCACTACCGCGAGCTATTTGAGCAAACCCGAAAGAAAGGATTTACCAAGATGCGGGTTGATGGGGTAGTGCTGGACATTGAAGCCAATATGCAGGTGGATCGATTTAAGACCCACGACATAGAAGTGGTGATCGATCGACTGAGGGCCGACGATGATAAGCAGCCCAGGATTGCAGCCTCTGTTGCCACGGCTTTTCGCATGGGCAATGAGCTGATCTTTATTTTGGAAGATGATACCGGAGAGGTAAAAACCTTTAGTAAAAAACTGGTGGATCCTGTTTCGGGTATTTCCTATGAAGAACCTTCACCCAATAGTTTTTCTTTCAACTCGCCTTACGGTACGTGTCCGGAGTGTAAAGGTTTGGGAGAGGTGTTTCAGGTCAATTACGACAAGGTAATACCCGATGATGCGAAGTCGATCAATGAAGAGGGTATCCGTCCGTTTGGACCTGTGAGAGACAATACTACTTTTGACCAACTTAGGGATATAGCCAAAAAATTCAAATTTACTTTTGCCACACCGGTGAAAGATATACCCCAAAAAGCATTGGAGCTGATCCTTTATGGTGGGGAATCGACCGGTAAAAAAGCTTACCAGTACGTAATCCACGATTTTGTGTACGACCTTGGTACCGAGGGCTTGTTCAACATGCTTAAGCGGTGGTACGAAGATACAAGTTCTGAGCGCATACGTGCCTGGGCCGAAGAATTTATGGAAATAGCCAAATGTCCGGCGTGTGAGGGCTACAGACTGCGTAAGGAGTCGCTGCATTTTAAGCTCAATGAAAAACACATTGGTGAGCTGGCACAGATGGACATTGCCACCCTCTATGAATGGATTGGCACCTTAGAGAAAAAGTTATCCAAAAAGCAATGGGCCATTGGCCAGGAAGTCATCAAAGAAATCAAGCTTCGATTGGGCTTTTTATTGCAGGTTGGCCTCGATTATTTGTCCATTGATCGTCCTACCCGAACCTTGTCCGGCGGTGAGTCGCAGCGCAGCAGGCTGGCCACGCAGATAGGATCGCAACTTACCGGCATCACTTATATTCTGGATGAGCCCAGCATCGGTCTGCACCAGCGTGACAATCAAAAATTGATTGAAGCCTTGAAGGATCTTACTACCATCGGCAATACCGTGCTGGTTGTGGAGCACGACAAAGACATCATGCTGGCATCGGATTATCTGATTGATCTGGGTCCGGGAGCCGGCAGTCATGGAGGTGCCATCATCAATGAAGGCACACCCAAAGAGTTTATCAAAAAAGGAGGGATTACCGCTGACTACCTGAGTAAGCGGCAGACCATAGCTTTGCCTGAAAAGCGGAGAAGCGGCAATGGCAAGTTTTTGGAATTGAAGGGAGCCGCCGGCCACAACTTGCAGAATGTGGATATCAAAATTCCGCTGGGCACCATGGTATGTGTGACCGGTGTGTCGGGCAGTGGCAAGAGTTCGCTCATCAATGAGACACTCTATCCCATATTGCGACAGTTTTTTTACAACAGTGCCAAAAAACCATTGCCCTATAAGACCATCAAAGGCATTGAACACGTGGACAAAGTCATCGACATCGACCAATCACCCATAGGCAGGACGCCAAGATCCAACCCTGTGACGTACACCGGTGTTTTTGACGATATCAGGAAGTTGTTTGCCGATCATCCAGAAGCCAGGATACGTGGCTATAAGCCCGGCAGGTTTTCGTTTAACGTGAAAGGTGGTCGGTGCGAAACCTGCGAAGGAGCCGGCAAAAAAGTAATCGAAATGAATTTCCTGCCCGATGTCATGGTCGACTGTGAAGTGTGCAATGGCAGGAGGTACAACCGTGAGACCCTCGAAATTTTATACAAGGGCAAATCTATTTCTGATGTCCTCGAAATGAATGTGGAGGATGCCGTGAATTTTTTCCAGCACATACCTGCTATCTACCGAAAGATGCACACCCTCAACGACGTTGGCTTAGGCTATATAACCTTAGGACAACAAGCCACTACCTTGTCGGGAGGCGAAGCCCAGCGCGTAAAGCTGGCCGAAGAACTTTCCAAAAAAGATACCGGCAATACATTATACATACTTGATGAGCCTACCACGGGTCTTCACTTCCAGGACATCCAACACCTGCTCGACGTCATCAACAAGTTGGTTGAAAAGGGCAATACGGTCATGATCATCGAACACAACATGGATGTGATCAAGATGGCTGATTACATCATTGATGTAGGCCCTGAAGGCGGCAGTGGTGGCGGTGCGATATTATTTCAGGGCACCCCGGAAGAATTGGTGAAGGTGAAGAAGAGCCATACGGCGAGGTTTTTGAAGGAGGAGTTGTGATTACAATTTTTCAATGGTCAATTTTCAATTATTAATTGTTAATGGTTGATTGTTCGATTTTCAATTAGCAATGTTCAATTTTGGTCTGGCGCCCTATTAATCGGACAATATGCAAAGTTGATAAATGGTTGTTTTATTTCTTACCGATATTAGTTTGGATAAAAGTACAAAAGATCGAAGCAATTCGTTATTGCAATTAGTGTTGATATACTTTGACTTTATAATAATAAATCTCAACCGTACCATATCTAATGAAAAACTATTTCAAGAAGAACGTTCCGCAGTATCTCATCTACCTATTATACGCCTTCAATCTTATCTTAATGGTCAACTTTTTGGCTTTAAATGCCCGGTTTTCCAACACCCATTTTATTTTTTTATCTTCTTTGTTGGTGGTAGTTTTCGCGTATTTATACCGCCATTATTTTTCTGATTGGCTTCGTTTTGCAGGTGTATTGCCATTGGTGTTGGATTATTGTTTGGTTTATTCACAAACTGCAGTGGTGTTTAATCAGATTTTGCCGTCTTTGATTGGCCTGACATGTTATATTTATTTTAAATCAGGCAAAAAATATTATGTCTTATTAGTAGTTAGTCTTTTAGCAAGTGCCGGCATTAGTTATAGGCTCTATCCCCAAAATCTGGTACAGAAGGTAAAGTATGCTTTGAACCCACATGATCTTGGTGATTTTACGTTCAGAAAAATAAGTGGAGCAGGCTTGAAACTGACCGGGGGCAAGTGCACCATAGTGGAAACACTGGGCAAAAAGTGTGGTCAATGTGTGGAAGCAATGCGCGATTTAGGACCCTTTTTTGAAGATATGGAGAAGAAGTACGGTGTTCAATTTGTTCATGTACATATTGGTAAAGGAAATGAAAATGACATTGCCAGCCTTAGGTCATTGGAGGTTGTCAATGTGGATTCACTTTACTATGACGCAGACAAATTGTATTACCAAAAGACAGGCATGGTGGGTTTTCCATATTTTAATTTTTATGACAAAAACGGAAAGTACATTTCCAGTTTGGAGGGTTACAACAAGCAGTTCCAAGAGCTATATATGAAAGAGGTGGAGGAAGTTTTACTGCAAAATAGTAAATAGAAATTTATACGCTTATATAATAGCCGTAGCTATTAATATTGTTCATAAATTCAATAAGCCCTTGTGATCACACCTGTCCAAAATAAATAAAAAAAGGAC
>CALJKQ010000201.1 GCA_937973565.1 uncultured Saprospiraceae bacterium
TCACTTCAAGGGGAGAATTGGTTTACATTCCCATTCGAATAAGCGACATTGATAATTTGTCCGGTATTCAGTTTAGCTTACATTTGAAAGAGATGGAATTTGTGAATCTCATTTCAGGCGCGATCAACGTAGACGAAAACAACTACGGTTTACACAAGGGAGGTTTAGTGACTTTCAGTTGGTCTAATTCAGAAGCTTTAGTAGTCAACGATAAAGAAGTTTTATTTACGCTTGTTTGTAAAGCCAATCAATCAGCTCTGCTTGCTGATTTGATGGAAGTTGGTTCGTGGCTTACCAAGGCAGAAGGATACGATGCAGAAGCTTCACTTTACAATGTTGTGTTAGTTCATAGCACAAATAATAATAATAATGGAGAATTTGCGCTTATGCAAAATGAACCGAATCCATTCAGGTCTACCACCAGCATAGTTTACACGCTACCACAAAACGAAAAAGTGAAGTTGCAGATTAGTGACATAAGCGGTAGAATAGTTTATGTTAAGGAAATAGATGCCAAAAAAGGACGAAATCAGATTGAAGTTTCAAGTACTGAATTATCCGGAACAGGCATATTCTACTACACATTGATAGCAGGTGATAATTCTGCAACCAAATCATTTGTAGTATTGGAATAAACTTGTTTTTTCATCTAAAAAATATCCCCGGATGATTATTCATTCGGGGATATTTTTTAGTCATTGTTGTATTGGTGTTTCGAGTTTATTCAAATTGTAATTAGTAAGTGAGTGTATAATGAGCATTCCTGTTCAGGTGTAAAGATGGACCCTGTCCGGCTTCTAAATTGAAAATACCATTCATGGTTATTAATGAGGGCATTACGCCACTTTAGATACTTATACCATAAGAAGTTGAACAAATCCCGCCATTATTATTGATTTTTTAGTATAGAAAGCTTAGTTCGATTATTAAATCGATGATAGGCTTCCGCGAAGTTATTGGCTGTTTCGATAAATGTACTGATTTTTATTATAAATCAACAGATGGATTAGAATGGCTTTAAATCGCCATAATATTTTAAAATTCTGACAAAGCTCTGAGCCACTCTCACAAGCAAGCAATACACGGCACAAGTTTTATTTGTGATACTGATCTTTATTACAAGATAATGCTCAGGCCTAAATTAACATGAATTCCGGCCTGTGGATATAAGAAGTTTTCTGTTATTTCCCGGATGTATATATAGCTGTAGGTATATCCGCCGGAAACAAATTTTGCATTAAAAATATTGTTTGCCTGCAGTTTCAATCTTAGGTCTTTGGCCCATTTCGTTTTAAGAGCGTAGGTTACATTCAGATGGCTGGTGGAATAGGCAGGAATGCTCCTGTTGTCCAAAGAACTATTGTCCAGGTATTGCTTTCCGGTAACTTTTGTAATCCAGTCTATTTTCAGCCTATTCGCCGGGGTATAACCGAGCGTGAATGCGCCTACCAGACCGGGAGATAGGCTGATGTTGGTTTGTCCACGATTGATTTCAACCGTTTCCAACCCATTGGTGTAATCGTAAATGGTTTCCTTAAAGTCCGCGATCTTGTTTCTGCTGACGGTGAGGTTGATACCGGCATTTAAATCAGACCTGACAGCATATCTTCCTATCCATTCTATGCCAAGCCGGTAACTATCCGGCGTGTTTTTTCGCAGTGTATTACCTACGTCGTTGAGCTGTCCTGTGGGTATAAGCTGATCTTTGTAAGCCATGTAGTAGCCGTTCAGTTCGATATTCCAGTTGGCATGATCTGACTTATAGGATAGTTCTGTATCATACAACCTTTCGGGTCGTGGAAGGTCCTGTTTACCATGATCGGTGAAATCACTTCTGTCCGGCTCTCTGTGTGCCATGGCAAAACTGGCGCTGAGTGCTGCGTTTTTACCGGTTTTTCGGGTAACTGACAATTTGGGGTTGAAAAACAGGTAATTGACATCAAAGTTAATGGCTCTCAAGTCGTTGTCAATGCCATTGGACTTGTACTGAACGTTTCTCAGCTGAGCATCAGCGCTCCAGGCCCAGCCGGTTGATAATTTGTGTTCCCAACGGATGTAAACATTGCCATCATGTTTAGTAGCTTCACTTTCATAGTAAGGGCTGGTGAAATCATAATCAGGAAGGGCAGCTACAGAGATGACCTCCCCAAAGTGATTGCCAAAATAACTGTGATAACCACCGCCAATAGACAAAAGACTGTTGGCATTCATTTCTTTTTCGACCTTGAAAATGGCGCCTACAAAATCATTGTCCAGCCATCTTCTTCTGACCAAATCAGAACTTGTGATGGTATCTCCATTGTTGATAACAGGAGACAAGTTGTATTTAATGAAATCATCATTGAACCTAAACTGCTCAAAGTAGCCCTTTCCTTTAGTGTAATGTCCTGCCAATCTGCCTTTCCATCCTGAACCCAATACTTTGGCATAATGAAGTTGAACATGGGTTTGATTGTAATTGTCAACCTGATTTTCATATAAGTTGGCATTGTACCTGCGATCAGAATTAAACAAATTCAGAGAATCTGCGACGGTGGGGTAGAGGCTGGATTGGTTGTTGTAATAGTGGTTAAGAAGTTGTGCATCTCTATTATAGACCCTCGCTTCCGGTACGCCATTCCATGCCTGATAGGTTATTTCTGATCCTGAAAAGGCCAGCAATCGCAACGAGGAAGTATTGCCAACCCTGGCTCCTTCAATGTACCAGGATTTAAGATCAGCGATGGCTCTGTCGATATAGCCATCCGATTTAATGATCGAATATCGTGCGTCTACATTGAATCGGTTATTCATGAGACCGGAATTCAAACGAAAGGTCATTTTGCGCGTATTGAAACTGCCAAATGATACGTCAGCTGCAGCTGATGGATTGACGTCCAGACCAAAGGTATTCAGAGATACGGTACCTCCATAGGCACCCGCTCCATTGGTAGATGGACCTACTCCCCGCTGAATTCTGATGGATTCCGTTGAAGAAGCTATATCCGGTAAATCCACCCAAAAGACACCCTGAGATTCTGCATCGTTGATAGGAATATCATTGACGGTAACATTAATACGGGATTGCTCAACACCACGTATCCTCATGGATGTGTATCCCACGCCGGCACCGGCATCGGTGGTAGTAGTGACCGAGGGTTGCCATTGCAAAAGCACCGGTACATCCTGACCATGATTGATGGGAGTAATCTCTTCTTTAGCCACTTCTTTGCTACCATTGAAAGGAGTAAGCTTATGGACATTGGATTTGATTTCGACTTCATCAAGCCTATAGATATTGCCTCTCATCACAAAATTCACTATTTTATCTTCCGGAAACCGGATGGACTGACTGATGGTTTCGTAGCCCAAAAAAGAGCATGAAACCGTATACTCTCCGGGTTTCAGATTTTCAACGCTATATGTACCACCCTTTTCAGAAACCGCTGTCCATTTGGTTCCTTGGATAAAAATAACTGCAAATTCGAGTTTTTCTCCCTTTTCATTGGTTACAGTTCCGGTAAGGTTTTGACCTTGCAGTAACAGGGTAGCGGTCAAAAAAGCAAAAATCAAACAGTGCCTCATAGATATGAAGTTAAATGGCTACAAAATATTTGGGTAGATTTATGCCTAGAGAACTAGAGGAGAAAATGCTCCCTTGCCGGCATTACCCGGCCAGGTTCAATGGGTATAATCTCAGCCTCGTGAGGAGGCACCCCAGAAATCGGTGTAAAGATAGGGAATATTTTTATATGTTTACGCCCCGCCTTGTCGGCGGGACTATATGTTCGCGCCCCGCCTTGTCGGCGGGACTATATGTTTACGCCTCACTGCGTTCGGCTATATGTTCACATGATTTTGAGGAAGTTCCTGATTACGAGATTTTCCTCAAATCTGGATAGTGGGAAATTCTTATTTAAATGAGTTTTCCAGAAAATATATGAATACCGACAAAAACTACGTTTTTATCGGCACAAGCATATGAACATAGCGTTGAGCTTGTCGAAACACACCATGTGAACATATTTCCCCTTCGCATCTTTTAAAACACTTTATACAGTTTACACCCTCAATGAAAGTCTGAAACCTCTGGCTGCGTAGTAGGACTCCGCTCCATTGTGGTACATAAAAACGGTGTCGTATCTGCGGTCGCAAAAGATGGCGCCGCCGAGTTTTCGGATGTTGTCGGGTGTTTTTACCCAGGAGGATGTTTTGAGGTCAAATTTTCCGAGGGTCTGAAGGTAGCGGTATTCTTCTTCTGTGAGCATTTCTCCGCCTAAGGCGTTGGCCATGTCCATAGCACTATCTTTGGGTTTGTTTTCTTTTCTTGCATCGAGGGCTGCTCTGTCGTAACACAGGCTTCTCCTTTCTTTGGGGCTCTCTGCAGAGCAATCATAGAATACAATCTCTCCTGTTTTTTTATCTATGGCTACGACGTCGGGTTCTCCGCCGGTTTCTTCCATGAGAAATAATGTATTCAGTTTATCAGACTGTTTTTCCAGTCTGGCCACCACATCTTTCCAGTTTATGCCTTTGTGACGATCTTTGTTTTTTTCAAACCTATCTGCCAGGGTTTCGAGTATGGCAGCACGCTGTGTTTTGTCCAACTGTTTTTTCATCTTATGAGTTGTGTATTTTGAATTTATATTTTTCTTGAATCCGGCCTGAGATACCAGGAAACGAAGGTAAGGGTTAATAATAAAAGTGAAGGTGCTATATCTTTAAAACCATGGTTCACTATTAGATGCGACACAATCGCGCCCGACATGGCAAAAAAGAAGCCGGCATAAGCCCATTCTTTTAGGATTGGGTAGCGGGGCATCAGGATGGCTATTGTTCCCAGGATTTTCCATATTCCCAGGATTGTCATCAAATACATTGGGTAGCCAAGGTCTTTGAATTTTTGCCCTTCTTCTTCCATTTGCATCAATTGTACTATGCCGGTTGATACCATGCCGAGGGCCAGCCAGAGGGTGGCCACCCAATAAGTGATTCGTTTACTTTTTTCCATCGATTTTATTTTGTGAATAGGGTTTGTAATCTGTCATGTGCCATGTTGAGTCCAAAGGCAAAGGGCATTTTTAACAAGTTGTCTCTATCCGTTACGGATTTGAATATGGTGTGTACAGTCAGCAGAGTGGTTTCGGCACTTATGCTCTCGAAGGTGAGGAATTCCAGTTGGATGGGAATGCCTGAGTTTTCCATTTCAAAGGTGCGGGTAATTTTTGAGGAAGGTACAAATTCGTGGATGACCCCATTGGCCTTAAAAACTACATTGCCATGGGGATCTGAGGTTTCAATTTGCCAACTGCCGTGAGGTCTGCAATCCCATTTGATAACCCGGGTATTCATCCACTGCTCAAATAAGTCAGCCTCTGTATACGCTTTAAAGACAAGGTCAACCGGCAGTTCGAACTGTCTGGTGATAAGGATGTCCTGTTTGCCGGCTTCGGCCTTTATTTGTGTTTTCAGTTCCATTTTATACGCTTAATTTTTCCTTTGTTTTTTCATCAGACTTTCCAGGTTGTTGAACCGTGCATCCCACATTTGCCGGAAGGGTTCAATAAAATCTGCGATGTCCTTCATTTTTTCAAGGTTGAGCTGGTAATAGATTTCTCTTCCGTGTTGCTCCTGGTGCAAGAGTTCACACTCTGTCAGGATTTGTATGTGTTTGGAAATGGTAGGCCTCGCGCTGTTGAAATTGGCAGCAATGGTACCTGCTGTCATAGCTTGCGAAGCCACCAAAAGTAAGATAGATCTTCGTGTAGGGTCGGCTATGGCCTGAAAGACATCCCGTCTAAGGTTCATTGTGTAGCTATTTGGCTACAAATATATATGTAGTCATTTAACTACGCAATTTTTTTTAATATTTTTTTTTGATTCTTTCTCTCAAGAAAGGAGTTGTTATTCGATCAATTTGTGATAGTAGTATTTTACCAATCCAGGGATATAAAATGATCGATGGCACGGATGAGGTTCAATTCTGCATCTGTACTAAGCCCTTCTCCGAGTTCCCACTCTTTGCCCGAAATGCCCAAAACATAGGCTTTGGGTTGTACTTCATAAAGCGTTTGAGCGAGATAAACTACGGTTTCGGGATTTTGGGCATGGCTTGAAAAATAATAGTGTTCTGCAATCTCACAAGGTTTGAGTTCAAAACCAGAGGCATGTGATGCTTTGGTTGCATCCACAAAGATTACCGTGTCGTAGTGACAAATCAGTTCGCTGTCTTCTACCTGAAGCTGATACCTCAGCTCGTAATCGAAGGCATCCGGTAACCGGTCTTTGATCTTATTTACAAAAATCCAGCCCAGACCATCATCGGCACGAGCGCTGTTGCCTATGCCAATGATGAGTCTTTTGACGACATCAGTCTTTATATCTTTCATCGATCAATTTTCCATTGTGATCATAGAGCTCTGCCTTCAGGGCCATTTTGCCTAAAGCCTGGGTAGCACAACTCAAACAAGGATCATATGCCCTGATGGCCACTTCTACCTGATTGAGCATGCTTTCTGTGATGGTACCCTTGCGACTGATCACGTGATCGGCAACCCATTTCACAGCATGATTCATGGCATCGTTGTTGTGGGTGGTAGATACGATGAGGTTGCAGCGAGTGATCATTCCTTTATCATCTACTTCGTAATGGTGGGTAAGGGTGCCTCTGGGGGCTTCTATAATGCCGATACCTTTTGACCGCGCTACACCGGTTCTTTCCAGGTCGGTGCCCAATAAAGCCGGATCGTGGAGCAACACTTTCATTTCTTCTGCACAGTGCAACATCTCAATTAGCCTTGCCCAATGGGAGTACATGGTGCTGTTTACCATTTTTTTACCCGCCAGTTCAAAATATTCTTTTCGGGCTTCTTCTGCCAGTGGCGTAGGGATAAAGTCGCAAATATTCATCCGAGCCATGGGACCTACGCGATTCCAGCCATTCTCCCTTCCCAATTGGGTAAGGTAAGGGAATTTCATATAAGACCATTGCGCTGTCGCTTCCGTAAAATATTGCTGATAGTCATTCGTGTCGACATCCGGCAACGTTGTTCTTCCTTCGCTGTCTTTGGCTCTCAGTTTACCATGGTACAATTCCATGCCGCCTTCATCGTTGACCATGCCCAGGTGTCCGGAAGGAAATGCAGCAAATTCGTCGAGCATTTTTTTATTCTTCAGATGATAGTCGCGCATAAAATGAACCATTTCCTGCGTCCAGGTGATCATGGTATCAATGTTTTCTATCTCTTTGCCATCGAGGAAATAGTCTCTTTCTGCCTCAGAGAGTATATTGTGGACACCACCGGGCACGGCTAAAATGCCGTGTATCTTCTTACCGGCTACGGCTTTGATGACTTCCTGACCAAACTTACGCATGGTGATGCCCTTAACAGCCAATTCCCGGTTTTCAACAGCCACTGCCACCACATTTCTTTTTTCTACGGGTGCATCCAGACCAAACAGCAGATCCGGAGATGCCAGGTAAAAAAAGTGTAGCGCGTGGGATTGGAAGATTTGGGCATAGTGCATAAGACGTCTCAATCGGGTAGCAGTGGGAGAGAGGTTCTCCGGATCCACACCCACGATCTGATCGATGGCCTTGGCAGCTGCCAGGTGGTGACTTACCGGACAAATACCGCAAAGTCTTTGCACCAGCACAGGAGCTTCCCAGTAAGGATGGCCCTGAATGAATCGCTCAAAACCCCTGAATTCAACGATGTGGAAAAAAGAATCTTTTACTTGTCCGTATTCATCCAGGTGGATGGTCACGCGGCCGTGTCCTTCTACTCTGGTTATGGGATCTATGGTGATTTTTCTGCTCATGGCAATGTTTTTAATCGTATTTAAATTCTGAATACAAGATTGAATATTCTTCTCCCCACAGAAGATTTTTGACAACCTTCCAAATGTGGTTGGCATCGGGCGGACAGCCGGGGATGAAATAATCGATCTTCACAATTTCATTGCATCCATACACCTTGTCGAGAATTTTGGGAAGATCCTCATGGTAGGGTATTATGTTGGAAGATGGTTCGTTGGTTACACAATTGAGATAGGCTTCTTCCAGACATTCACTGATGGGTATGGCATTTCGCATGGAAGGCAAGCCTCCCCAAACTGCACATTCGCCCATGGCTACGAGGATGTCGCAGTGTTCTCTGAAATATTTTAAGGTCTCAATATTTTCGGAATTACAGCAGCCCCCTTCGATCAGTCCAATATGACATCGATTGGTAAATTTTTTAATATCTGTAAGCGGAGACTTGTCGAATGAAACCAATTCAACCACATCCAGCAGGTCGGTATCTATGTCGAGCAATGACATATGGCAGCCAAAACAGCCGGCGAGGGAAACGGTTGCTACAATTTTTTTCTCTTGATTAAGAGGGCGTTGTCCGGATTTATTTTCCGTTGCAGGTCTGTGCTTCTGCACCGATTCGAGGTCGTACTTCCTGTCTCCGAATGGTTTGGAAAGGCTCACTCCTCTTACGATTATAGCGCCGGTAGGACAAATGTGCATAGCATTCATAATTTCATCGTCGCTCAATTTGGCTTCTTCTTCATAGTCAACCCCAACGAAGGTTTCATTGCCCCGGTTGATGTAATTGAATACGCGTTTACCTTCTTTGGATTTTACATCTACCACGCATCGCAGGCACTTGATACAGCGGTTGTGTTCCATCACAATGCGGGAGGGTTTGTAGTCGATGACCCGATCTTTAAACAGGTGAGGGAAACGGGTAGATGAAATGCCCAATTCATAGGCCATGTGCTGCAGGTCGCATTGGCCGCTTTTTTCACAAGCCGGGCAAATGTGGTTGCCTTCCGCAAACATCATTTCCACCAGGGCCTTGCGGGTGTCTATGAGTTCCGGGCTGTTGACTTCCACCACAAGACCTTCCGATACTTTTTCGGTACAGGCGGGACCATGTTTGCCATTGAGTTTACAGGTACACACTCTACAACTGCCCAATGGTGGTTCTATGTGTTCGTAGTAACACAGAGAAGGGATAAAGACACCATTTTCCCTGGCCACCAGCATCAGGTTTTTACCTTCTTCAGCCTGAATGTTTTTACCATCGATTTGTATGTTTACCATTTTTGCCATGACCTATTTTTTATACATTTCATATTCACGGGTAGCAGCCTCCATGTCAAATTTGAGGCTCAATCCGTTATAATCTTTATCGAGTTTCTGATCGAAATAATCTTTGAATTTATCCATAGCGATGATCAGGCTATTGGATGCGGTTTTACCCAGTCCACACCTGCTGGTGCATTTCATGATGTTGCCCCAGGTCTTGAGTTCTTCCAGATCCGATGGTATAGCCAGTCCATGATCGAGTCTTTCCAGTTTGCGCTGGATGATGAAATTGCCCGCCCTGCAAGGCGTGCAGATGCCACAAGATTCTTTTTTAAAAAAATCTGCAAAGTTCATAAGTGCCTTCACCAGGTCGCGGTCTTTGTTGAATACCATGAATGAACCACCGCATCGGATATCTTTTCTGGCAAGCAGGTCTAACATAGAAATGCGCCTGAATTTTTCTTTGATGGAGATGCATTCTCCGGATGGTCCACTCACCTGGATGTAGTAAGGATTGTCTGCCTCGCACAGTTCCAGGAGTTCTGCCACTGTCATACCCCATTCGATTTCATACAGTCCGGGCAACTTACAATCGCCGGATACACTGATGAGTTTGGTGCCGGGGGATCCGGGAATGCCCAGTTTGAGGTATTCAGCGGTGCCAAGGTCGAGGATTTGAGAGACTGCACAAAATGTTTCTACGTTGTTGACAACGGTAGGCTGCTGTAAGTACCCTTTTTCAACCGGGAAGAACCACTTTGTGCGGGGTTCACCGCGTTTGCCTTCCAGTGACTCCAGAAGGGCGGTTTCTTCTCCACAAACATAAGATCCTGCGCCCATTTGGATGCGGATGTCAAAATGAAAACCTTTGATGCCGCCACAGTTTTTACCGAGCAGTCCCCATTGATGATAATCGCGGATGGTTTGTTCCAGTTTTTCTTTCAGCCAGCGGTATTCGCCTCTGAGGTAGATGATGCCGTGGCTGGCACCGATGGTAAACCCACAAACAATCATACCTTCGATGAGGCTGTGGGGCACTTTGTTCATGAGGACCCGATCCTTAAAGGTACCCGGTTCACCTTCGTCTGCATTACACACCACGAATTTGGGATGGGCATGTTGTTTTTGGGCTGCCTGCCATTTGATCCAGGTAGGGAAGTAGGCACCCCCGCGACCGGCCAGTTCCGATTTTTTGAGCTCATCGATTAAATGGTGGGCTCCTATGGCATGGGCTTTGTGAAGTGAGGCTCCCGGTTTCAATTCCCGAAAAAACATGGTCTTATTGTCGGGTGGCATATACCGGATATTATCCTCCGGTTGGTCGCAAATTTCAGCGGGAGTCACGCCATTTTTGAGACGGCTCACAATGTCCTTCACCTTCATGGCATTAAGCTGGGTAAAGGGATAAAAATTGATCAGAGCCGATGGTTCCTGGTCGCTGAGTCCTATGCACGGTGTTTCAAACAAACCAAAAGTACCTGTGCGATCCACAGAGCCGAGCTGGGCTCCTGTTTCCCTTTCGAAGGTTTCTACTATTCGTTGGTAACCTTTGTGTTCCGCTACAATACTGTTGTTGATGTAAATGGTATATTTCCCGGTGGGTTTTCTATGGAAAAAGTGGTAGAAAGAAACTACCCCTTCCACCTCGATTTCTGAGAGTCGATGATGCAGTGCCAGTTGTTTAATGTCTTCGTCTGTGATCAACCCATTTCTGAGTTGCAGTTCCCACAATTGGTTCATCATTTGGGTGTTGGATGGCTCATTGAAAACCGGATGGATGCTGTCTGCCATGACTTTGAATTTTACCTTTTGATTGCGATAATAAATTGCAGGTCTTTAGGCTTAAAATCAATGATCAAAGTTGTGGTCAATTATGACGAAAAGCAATAAAAAACGAAATAAGATACTGGGAAAATGGTTTATTGATACGAACAATGAAATATAAATTGGTTTTTTGCATAAAAATAGTTGATTTATTTTGAAGATGGGTTTTGGAGGGGGTGATTTGTCAATTTGTTAATTATCAATTATCGATTTGTCAATTATCAATTTTAGATTTGTCAATTATCAATTAGGAATTATCGATTTGTCAATTATCAATTTTAGATTTGTCAATTTTAAATTTTGGATGCTGACCGAACGGAAGTGAGCGGCATTATCAATTTGTCAATTGTCAGTTTTCAATTAGGAATTTTTGATTTGTCAATTTTCAATTAAGAATTTATAATTAACAATTTTCAATTATCAATATTAGATGTTGACTGAATGAAAGTGAGCCTCATTATCGAATTGTAAATTCTTGGCTTTGAAAGCTTGATAGATAGTGCAAAATTCCAATTTTGTATGGGCAATTAGAAAAACGATCTACTCAACCATGTAGATATTTGCGGTGATTTTTAGCCATTTGTTGACCCATTCTTTGGAGACTACTCTGCAGAAAAATAGTTTTCCGGCATCCATTAATCGGGAGCAGACCAGATTCAGGTCGGCGGGTACATAGCCTATGCGGGTTTTATCGCAATAGATGGCAATGGCAAATTTGTCGTGAGGATTTTCGGGTTCGCGTTTCATGGTCAGTACTTTTTCTGCCACAATCTGGTCTTCAACTGTTTCGAGGTCATCACAAAAAGTGGTGCCGGCTATGGTGATTTCCAGTAGAAAAATTTCCTGCGTAAATGGGGTAATGCCGGTTTGTGCCTTGCTCAACAGGGCCAGCAATCCGGGGGTTACAGGGATGATGGATTTATTCATCGGTCATGATGTATATAATGTGTGCATACTTTTTGATATCTTCCTCGCAATGTTGTATTTGAAGTTTGATTTCTTCCTGTTTTTGGGCGATGTAATTTTCATCAAAAAGCAAATTAGCTATATCGAAGGGAAAATTCTGTTGCAGCTCATCAATTTTATCCTGTAAACTTGCTATCTGCTTTTCTAAGAACATGATCTGGGCATCCCTCTCATCCTCTGTCAAGTAATCATACAAATTGGCAGAAGGATCCTCCAGCGACAACAGGATTTTTTGTAGGACTTCCAGCTGCTGGAGGTCATAGGCTGCTTTGACTTTTATAAATAGATCTTTTTCTGTGTCTGTTTGGTTGGGGTTGAGGTCGGGATGCAGACGCTTACAAAGCAATCTGAATACCTCTTTAAGTTTTTTTACTTCATCGGGAGGCAATAAGTGGGAAAGCACCTCTTTGGCCTGATCCAGTGCTTCTGCTTTTGCCCTGATTTGTGCATAATAAACTTCCAGTCTTTTGTTGATGTCTGCTTCAATGGCATCTAAATCGGGCTTTTCGTTGCGATTAATAGCTGCCTGGATCATCATCATTTTCATGTTGAGCCGCGACACTTCGGTTTGTTTTTCCAACAACTCCAGCTGCAACGTACCCAGGTGTTTGAGATATATGGAGGTCAATATCACCGCTTCATCCTCCACCATGTGTTTGTGTCGGGTGTAAAGATCCAAAAACGTCTGCTGCAATTGAGTCAGTTTTTGACTTTGCTCTTTGTGTTTTTTTGTAAAGTCGGGCGTGTTTTGTACCATAGTAATTGCCGGTTAAATGTGTTGGTTGTCTTACACCATACGCTGACAAATATACGCGCAGATATTGCATTCATTTATTAAGCCATCAATAATTTTTGCATTCTTTATTTTTTTATTATGGCTTTGGTGTATGCGCCTTTGTTTGTAATGATGTTTACTAAGTAGTAACCTGGTGTCACGGAAGGTAAGGAAACCACAGTCAATTTGTCTTCAGTGCTTATCGTCATTAAAGGCTGAACTTTTCCGGATAAATGTACCAAATTTATTTCCTTGATGATTTCTGAAGTGCTGATGTAAAATCTATCATGAGTTAAAGTTGGATAAATTAAAAGCTCATTGGGTATCTCGTCTGTGGATGTGGTGTTGTAAACCACACATTCGCTATAAGTAGTACAGTAATAACCCAATATCTTTACCTGATAGGTTCCAATTGTCTCCGGTTTGTAAAATGGTGTAGTGGTTTCTTCAACCACGGTGCCGGTGTTGCAATCAATCCATTGGTATTTCAGTCCTCCTTCTCCTGTTGTGAGCCAAGCACCATCAATTGTCAGCGTATTGTCTGGGCAAGGCAGTGCCGTGACAATGGTATTTTGCACTTTATTGGTGATCACAGGGGCATTGGCATCAAAAAAGATAAATGCCTGATTGGGCACCACCGTACCTTCTTTAATAGCTGTTTGGGTTTTGGCAGTGAAAACCACATATCCCTGACTGGCTTCAAAACTGGTTTTGTCATCTACCAGCTGGATGGTGTCCATGATGTAACAAAGGGTGTCGTTGCTGCAAAGGATCATTCTGCCCTTGTGGCTGGCATCGATGAGCATGAGTGAGCTGCGGTCGATGTCTTTGTGCAGCACATCGTCGATTCTCACATAGAAGGCAGTATCATTACCCGTGTTTTGGAAGCGTACCTGGTAGGTAAGGGCTTCTGTGCGAAGGGTGAGGTTTTCTTCGCCTATTCGGTCAGGGCGTACCTGGAGGTCGTTGGGGTCGTAGGAGCAGCGAATGAGATAGGCAAGGTTTTCTGTGTAGAGCAGGCTGTCGTTGTCATCATATACGCTTATCGTAAAATGAAGGCTGTCGTTGTTGGAATTGGGATTGGGTATGCGTGCCTGGTAGCTCGGTTTAAATACCTGCCCAGGTAACAATTGGTCTATTTGCCAGGTGATGGTAGAATCTGTCATGGCTAAAAGGGCAGGATTGAAATTTTTTACCATGGACCTCATTTCATGTTTTACTTTGATTCTCCCATCTAAGGGGGCACTGCCCACGTTCATAACGCTCACGTTCATGTTGGTGTATTGATTGCATCGGATGATGCCTACAGATTGTTGTGCAATGGCTGACGCATTACCTGTTAAGGGTGCAAAGCCAATTAATAATTCGGTGTTATCGAAGAAGTCAAAATTTGTGAGGATGGGGTTTTCTTCCCAGTTGCCATAGGGCACGAGTGCAGTCAAGGTGTAATTGCCGGTATCTAAAGAGAACAAGGATTCTCCATTTACATTTGTAAAATAGGTAATGGGGTGTCCTGCAATTTGCAGGCTGGTATTGTTCAACGGGTACTCCACAGGAGGAGTATAATTGCCATCGCCGTTGAGGTCGGCAAAACAGGTAACACGCACCCATTTTTGTCCATTTTCTGTACAGGCACCTTCCGGTAATACCACTAATTTTAGAGGATCTGAGATGCATCCGGCATTGGTCTGGGTATAAAACAGACTTGCTGTTCCCGGGTTGATGGCGGTAAAAACGCCTCCATTGGTTATGGTGACTACAGAAGTGTTGGAGGAAGCCCAGTTCCCTCCGGTTGAAGGAATGCAATATCCGATATCATATACGCAGAGGGTATCGTTGGTGAACAGCTGTACCTGTGGTTTTGTTTCCACTATCAAAGCAGGTTGCAAAATTGCGGTGCATCCAGTAGCATTACTTGTAAATGCAAAAGTGGCTGAACCTAAGGCAACACCGGTGACGATGCCGGTATTATTGACGGTTGCAACACCAGCATTAGCACTCACCCATGTACCGCCTGTAGAAGGACTCAACGTAGTGGTGCCGCCCACACAAATGGATGTGGGTCCAATAAAGGAAACTGCCGGGCTGCCTATTACCGTAATTGTTGGAGATCGCAATTCAGTCCCACAAACTGGCACGATGGGTCTATAGGTAAAAGTCACTTCACCGGGTGCAATGGCAGTGGCAACGCCACTATTGTTGATGGTAGCTACATTGGGGTTGTCGGATTGCCATGTGCCTCCGGTGGAGGGAAGAAACTGAAATGTACTGTTCACACAAACAAAGGTGGTATTGCCCACAAGGCTCACTTTGGAGCTTAGTACCTTAACGGGAATGGGTTTGGATATACATCCGCTGATGTTATTTGTTAAACTCAATAGAGCCGTTCCACTTTTAACTGCTGCTGCCTGGTTACCTCCAATGATTTTAATGATTTCGTATGAGTCTAAGACCTGTGGGTTGTAGTCGGATTGCCACGACATAGAAGGTGGGGTGGGCAAGTCCAGGGTGTCGCCTTCACACATCGGACAAATTCTTAGTGGGATTTCGGGAAGGTCATTGACCAGGATGTTAATTTCATTGGTATTGTTGTCAACTGTGTATTGAAAGGCATATGGACCCGGTTTGGCATTTGGGTCAACTTTAAGAAGTGCCCTTCCCTGACCGAGCGCTAACAGAGTTCCGGGCGCTTCGCCCACTGCCAGCCATGTGCCTCCTATGCCGTTGACCGTAGCCGGACTGCCCACCAATATCAAATCAGACCCGGCACAAACGGCGGTATCTTTGGTAGAGGGAGTGTTGTAAAAAACAGGAATCGTATATGTATTTTCGCAGCCCTCTTTGTTGGTTGCTTTTAAGGTATAGTATCCCTGGTTTTCGGGTTGAAAATTGGGGATGGTGATACCCTGATTGGTACTGGAAAAACCGGAGGGGCCTGTCCACGCAAAAGCATTGGCTCCAGAACAGGTATTGGTCTCAAATTGAGGCGTAAGGATGAGGGTTTGAGCCAACGCATAGGTTAGCCCATTCATTACAGGAGCAGGTGATCCTTCCTGGGCCAGGTTGCCGTTGTACAATGGATTTACACTGCCCATGGTGAAAGCATTGCTAAAATCGTTGCCCAGCATATCAGGATCTCCCGGTCCCGGGTCTTTGCCGTTTTCAAACAGTCGAATGTCAAAACCACATCGGCTGGTAGCTTTATCAGATTTAAAACTAAAAAGGGCAAGGGTGTCACCGGCACTTAATCCTTCCGGAAAATAGGCAGTGGGAGTGATGTGCGGCCAAAACCGGTGGTAGGTATAGCTGCTGCAATTGGCCGGAGTGACAGCAGGAGGTAACTTTTCGTACACAATGGGAGAAGTGCTATTGGGACCTATATAGGGATTATATACTCTGCTGACAGTCAACTGAACATTGGCATCTGTCACCACCGAAATCTGCGAATTGAACAGGATCCGATCCGTGTTGGAGTTGATCTGTCCTTCCTCAATGTAAAGGCTCACCCTGTATTCACATTGCTGATGGTCGTAGGAAAGCAAGTATTTGACCTTTGTGATTTGGGCGTTGAGGCTTAGGATGAATCCGATAAAAATGAGAGTGGTGGAGAGATTTTTCATGGGCTAAATTTTACCAAAGATAAATCATTAAAAGATATATTACGAAATTATTAATATATATCTTAACGAAATACCAGTCCAAATCCCTACAGAAGGACTTCTACCCCTTATTTTTTTAACTGCCCGACCAGGTACTCAGTGGCTTTTTGCAGAACAATATCTTTGTTCTGAAGGTATTCGTCGAGGGTAGGTTTGACCACAATATCCGGTGAGACGCCATAGCCCACAAATTCTTTTCCATTGGGGTAAACATCTTTTTTGGTGCATACCCTTGCCCTGCCGCCACCCGGCAAATCAAATAGGTACGGCTGACCGGTGCTGCCAAAACTTTTGTCGCCAATGAAGGTAAAGTGAGCTAGTCCATCGGCATAGATTAAAAAATCTTCGGCTGCGGAGGCGGTATTGTTGCCCATGAGTACGGCTGTTGGCACTATTATTTTTTTATCCTTGGTCCGTACATCCGTTGGGGTGTAAGGGAAGGTATAGTAATATTGATCTTTGGCCATGAGAAATGATTTCACCATTTCATCTTTTTCCATGCCCCAATCCACGTTGGCACCTACAGTATCAGACGGATTCAGGAAGGCTCCCCATGCTTTGTATGCAGGCATATGTTGTCGCGTAAGACTCTTGGATCCGTATAGTTTTTTTTCTTTGGTGAAATATTGCAGAATATCAAAGCCGATGTTGGTGCTGCCTCCACCGTTGTACCGCAGGTCGATGATCAGTCCCTTGGCCTTGTAAAGCCGGGGCAAGACTTCGTGAAAAAGTGAGTCAATTTTGATGTCTTCAAATGAATTGAGCGACAAGTAATGGATATCGTGGTCCATGACTTTGTGATCCAGTAATGCCCTGTTTTCAAAAGGGGGGAAGACCTCTTTTTCTTCTGTGGGTTTGTGTTCCAGCTTAAGGGTCATTTTTGTTCCGTCCGGCTTACCGATCAGGATGGTAAACTTTGATCCCAGGTAACCCTTGAGCAATTCGTAGCCTGCCATGTTTTCCAGCACATAGTCGGTTGATGACGATAGGTAGGGCTTTACGTACTTGCGTGCATATTCTGCAGCCGGCATGCCATTGACCTCCAGGATTTCGCTGCCCACCGGAATTTCATCTTTCTTACTGGCATTGACCCTGCTGATGAGGTAGCGACCATCAAAATAACTTAAAAAAAGACGATAGGGACCAAAATTGGTTGTATATAGATTTTTGGCCACCTCATTGGGAAAATACACATTGGTGTGTCCGTCTTTTAAGCTGGCACATAATTTTTGCAGCAAGAGGTAGTACTCATAGTCACTGGCCGTCTCCTGGCATCGCAGCAGTGTCTCTTTGTACAGGCTGTCCCATTGATGGCGGTCGACCTTATCCAGAAACACAAAGTTATAATTGACCTCCTGCCAGAAACGGGAAACGCCGTAGAGTCGCTCGGCGCGGGAAAGGGAGTTTGGGGTTTGAGCGAAGAGGGGAGAGGTAAAAAGAAGCAGAGCAAGGAAAAGTTGATTAAATTTCATTTATTAAATAGCTTAAAACAGTAAAGGTGTTTTTTTTAAAATTGGGGTGATTTATAATAAATACTCCACGCTGAAATTTAGGTAGCAGCGCGTATAACCTAAAGATGATGAAAAATTTGAGACTTATCAATGATATAAAGATAGGCAAAATAATTTTAGATGTAAAATAAAGGGAGTGAGATTGCAAAAAAAATAAATTGACAAAAAATGTAAATTTTGTTTAAATTTGTAAATATGAAAATTCTCCATATTTCAACAGGTGAAATATTTGAAGCCATTGTAGAAAATGTAGAAGCGGAGGATTTGAAAAAATTGAAAAAGGCAAGATTTGGTTTTAACTGGCGATTGGAGAAGCTGTCTCAAATTTATAAGCTGAGGTTGGTAAATGATGATGAAATTCTTGGTTTGATGTCATTAGATCATTTTGAGAGTGAAAAGAGAATAGAAATTCGATTGTTGGAAATATGCAAAACGCAGAGAGGTGAGCAAAGGATGTATGAAGGGATTGCAGGCAGTTTAATTGCATTTGCCTGCAAAGAATGTGTGAAATTTCATGGTTTTTGGGCTTGTGTTTCATTGATACCTAAGACAAGACTTCGTCAGCATTATATAAAGAAGTATGGAATGCTGGACGATGGAGGGAAGCACTTGTATTTAGTCGACAGAAACTTATTTAAATTAATAGCGGATTACAATTTATGAAGACAATAAATAAAATAAAACAATTGAAGCGGGAATCAGAAGAGCCTGCCGTTCACAGACATGGTCTGAGTATTGATCAGAAAGTCAAAGCAGACGAGCAATTGATGATAGCCGTTCGAAAAAGGCGGTCTCAAATGTCGGAAACACAAATGCAGTATGCCTCATTGATGCAGCTGCGTTTCCTGATCGAGGAATACATAAAGTTAGATCAGTATGATGAAAAATGGTCATTTCCAAATGTTTTAAGGACTTATATTAAATTGAAGTATAAATCCAATAAGGCCTTTGCAAAAGACCTTTGTCTGGACGAAACAGAGCTGAGTTCAGTATTGAATAAAAGAAGGTCGCCTTCAGATAAAACCATTATTAGGTTAGAGTTGCACTCCAATCATGTCATACCGGCTACGAGCTGGTATCGATTGCTGCAATTAGAGAAAGCCCAGGTCTTTTTCAACAACAAAAAAATTAAGCAAGCTGAGGAAAAAAATGTAAAAAACAGAATGGTGGTTGATTTTTAGGGTAAGATCACATAAGATCGTTTACAAAAAAAATCCTATTAAGAGAGTATTTAAAATCTAATCGTAATCTATCTTCACTTTTTTTACTTTCAGTTACTGGATCTTTTTAAAAATAAAGTGATTTTCAAAGTAGGCTTCAAAATCCATTTCAATGACTTTGCCTGTCTGATCTCTCATAAATTTGATTTTATAAGGAAGCTCCCATGAATCGCCATAGGAAAATTGATCGCCGCCATTGTAGCTGAATGAAAGAGGGCGTATCTTGTCGTGATACAATTTTAAAGTATGATTTTCCACTTTTACAGTGAAAGTGCATGGAAGATCGGTGTTTTGAAATATACCACTTATGGCTTCTGCTTTCTCATTTTCTATCCTTTCAACACCGGGTGCTTCTGCTATCTCTTGGACCTCTTGTTCATTGTATACAGGCAGCTCAAAAAAATCAGGTAAGGCTATTTCCGCCAACTTCCAGCCATACATTGAACAAGGTAAGGATTCATTATTGCTTTGTACGATGACAGAAAAATTGTTTTCAGGGTAATAAGTAAAAAAGTATTGTGCCCCATTTTCCATTCCTATGTTAAAGATAACTTCCCGTCCCATGTATCTTGCTCCATAGAGACCATTCATAATTTTTGTATTGAAGGGACCTGGATAAATTATTTCCTCCCCACTTTCAAGGGTATTTGGCGACAAAAACTTCCTCCAAAGTATTGAATCACCGACAATGGGCTTGTGAAAATTGTTGACCCACTTTGCGAAATCTGTTACATTGGTAAGGATGCCTGTTGAACCCAACAATCGCTTCTTAGGATGGGTAGCATTAAATGTCGAATTTTTGTATTTGTAACTTATGGTTCTATCTTTTCCTTGAAAAAATGCATTAGTGGCGAAGGAAGTATGGATCATATTTAAGGGTTTAAATATCCTCTCTGTCACGAAATCCTCAAATTTCTGATGGCTTACCCTTTTTACTATTTCTGACAATAAAATATAGCCTGAATAAGAAAACTGATGTTTTGTTCCTGGATCGAATTGAAGCGCTTTTTGTCTCAAAATTATCTCCAGAGCTTTTGGGGTGTCATAGTATTCATCTTCTTCCATTCCCAATAGAAACGCTATCGATGTTACATCCTTCAGTCCACTTGTATGTGAAAGTAAATGGCGGATAGTAATTTTTTTTCCATACGCAGGCAGTTCAGGAATATATTTTCGAACATCGTCATCAAATTTTAATTTACTCTCCTTTTCCAGCAGAAATATGGAAAAAGCGGTAAAATGTTCTGACAGATTGCCTATGTAAAAAACAGTATTTGAATCAATGGCCATATTTTTTTCCATATTGGCCAACCCAAAACTCTTTGTAAAAACTACTTTATCGTCTTTTACAAAAGCAATGGCTGCTCCAGGTATGGTAGCCTGGTAGTACGAACAAATTCTTTCTATCCTTGCCTCATCTATTTTAATACCTTGTCCCAGGAGATGATAGGAGCTAATGAGAAGCGTAAATACAAGCGTTATGGTTTTACATTTTTTATTGATCATAGGAAAGATTTTTATAGCACTTGAAATGTTGATTTAGTATAAACAGAAAATGTTTTTTTTTACAATCAGGTTTAGGCTATAAAATTACCTATTAGTTTTCAAACTGGCTTCCGGATCATAATAAAATTTAATATTTGCAAGTTCTTTGCAGTCTAAAAATCTTATGTTTGCCTATCAAATGCATTTATATGTTTATAGGCAAAAAAATTGAGCTTCCTTTCGTCTGGTTTTTTGGCAAAAAAAACATCATTTTCACTGCTGTTTTGAGTTCGGTGGTGGTATTGTTGCACCAGTTTGCCGAATTTCATTTTATCGGCATACCTTTTTTGCCGGTGGCCACCATTGGTACTGCCGTAGCCTTTTATGTGGGGTTTAAGAACAACCAGGCTTATGATCGTCTATGGGAGGCAAGGCGATTATGGGGAGGGTTTACCAATGTGAGTCGTACCCTGGCAGCATCCCTTATCTCGCTGGTCAAGGACAAAGATGTTCAAAAAGATTTTTTGATGCGACACATAGCCTATCTCAATATCGTAAGGCTGCAGTTGCGCAAAACCATACCGTGGGCTTCCAACAATGAAGACTACCACCGCCGGGTTATTTCTGAGGCAGACGAAATCAAACAATTTGACCACGCCATTGTGGAGTTGTTTGAAAAAATCGATAAAATGGACATCTATGAAAAGGTCAAACACAAGGGCAACATAGCCAATTGTGCCCTTCGCTACCAGTTTGAGGTGTTGACCCAACTCAAAAGAGACAAGGTGCTGGATGAATACGAGCACAGCGATCTGAGCAAGCTGCTGGGTGAGCTGTACAATCTGCAGGGAGGATGTGAACGGATTAAAACCACGCCTCTGTTCCGCCAGTACAGCCTGTTTAGCCGCTTGTTTGTGAAGTTGTTTATTGTTCTTCTTCCCTTTGCCCTGATCTCTGAAATGAGCAAATTCAGCCATTATGGGGTCTGGTTGGTCATCCCCTTTTCAGTGCTTATCTCGTGGGTCTTCATGACCATGGAACAAATCGGCGAATCGAGTGAAAATCCATTTGACAACGGAACCAGCGATACCCCAATGTCGGCTATCTGCCGAAACATTGAAATCGATATTTTGGAGATGCTGGGCGAGACCCATTTTCCACCCAAGGTGGAGCCGTATAATGATGTCCTGTTGTAAGTGATTCTTGCTAAAAATAATGCCTTAAAGTTGGAAATATTTACGTAGTAGGATTAAAAAACACATAGCCATATTTCCATACTAACCCAAAAGTATGTTTAGCATTTTCGGTTTGTACTTATTGTAAGAAAACAACTTTGTTTTCATTTTGTATTTTGTGATGGAATTTAAAAGTGGTCTATTTAAGATGACTGCCAAAACCTCATTTTATATCGACGAGCTCAATTAAAATTGATATCACATGATGAGTAAAACCAGAATAGAGGCATTTAGTGACGGTGTAATTGCCATCATTATAACCATTATGGTGTTGGAGCTGCACATTCCGGAATTGAAGGAGCCTTTTACCCGACAAGATGTCTGGAATGCATTATTTTCGTTGGTGCCCAAACTGTTGTCCTATCTGCTGAGTTTTGTAGTTGTAGGAATTATGTGGATCAACCACCACCACCTTTTTGATAGAATTCCGCATGCTACATCAAAGTTGGTTTGGTACAACGCCTTTTTACTTTTTGTAATGTCGTTGATTCCGTTACCCACCGCATTTTTAGCAGAACATCCGAGTCTTAGTGAAGCAGTAATGTTTTACGGCCTGGTGATGTTCCTCAATGCACTTGCCTTTCTGGTATTGCGGTATTATGTAGAAGTACAGGCAAGGCTGATTCCCTACAACCCAAGGGTGCATTGGAGCAATTGGATATCATCTGCATTGTATCTATTGTCCATACCCTTGGCCCTGGTTTCCGTGTATTTATCTTTTGTAATTTTTATAGCTATTCCTTTGTGGTATTTTTTGCCGGATAAGCTGCATAAGCAGGATTCGTAATAAAGCCTTCCTATTATTTAAATACAATGCTTTCCCTGAATTTTTTGCATCAATTGCTCAGAAAGATAGTGGACAGGGGGGATGAAAAGCAATATTTGGGTTCCGGATACTAATTTTTTTTTGATATTTTCATTTTTTTTTGTATTTTTGTAAAAATTTTATCATGAAAGTAAGGTTCTCAATTATCTTCGGTATCAGTCTTACCCTCTCTTCGTTGCAATTATTTTCTCAATCTGCAACGTACACAACTCCGGGATCGACTTCCTTTATAGTCCCTCACGGTGTAACATCGATCAGTGCACAAGTATGGGGTGCAGGAGGAGGTGGATCCAAAGGTCATCTGAATCAAAAAGGTACAGGCGGCGGCGGTGGAGGGTATGCATCGGGTAATTTGGCTGTAAATCAAGGTTACAATTTGATGGTCAATGTGGGCCAGGGTGGAACAGGGGCTACCGTAGCCGGCACCAATGGAACAGGTGGTGGATCATCTTCCGTTACTTTCGTAACCTATCATTTAACGGCTTCCGGAGGTGGTGGAGGCACAACCAGTGTTACTTATCCCATGAGTTGTCCAGCCGGTTTTATAGCAGGAAATGGCGGTGTTGGCGGTAATGGAAGTGCTAACGTATTTACTTCCACTGTATTTCGCTGTGGAGGATCCGGAGCTAATCTGGGAGGTGGTTGTTCACCAGCATATGCAACACCGGGCGGTGGAGGCGGAGGATCTGCTGCACCAGCCGGAAATGGAAGAGAAGCCGGTCAGACAACCGGATTTG
>CALJKQ010000202.1 GCA_937973565.1 uncultured Saprospiraceae bacterium
GCTCTTCCGATCTGCAAAGCATCATTCAACGAAACTTTTTTATCGGTGCTTTCTTTTCTGGTGCCAATGATCAGCGCGCAATTGACATTGTAAGTGCCGGCGGGAAAAACTTTGCTGTAGCTGCCTGGTATAACAACCGATCTTTCCGGAATTTCCCCTTTATAGGTTATGGGTTCGCTGCCGGTAACATCAATGATGTGTGTACTTTGTGTAAGTACCACATTGGCGCCCAATACCGCTTCTTTTTTCACCCTCACGCCTTCTACAACAATACAACGAGAGCCGATGAAACAATTGTCTTCTATGATGGTAGGACTCGCCTGAGGGGGTTCCAGTACGCCTCCAATGCCGACTCCTCCCGCGAGGTGTACATTTCTGCCGATTTGGGCACAAGAACCCACCGTCGCCCAGGTGTCTACCATGGTGCCGCTGCCAACCCATGCACCAATGTTCACGTACGATGGCATGAGGATGGCACCCGGTTCGATATAACTACCATATCTTGCAATGGCATGAGGCACAACCCTTACACCTTTGCCGGCATAATTGGTTTTTAGAGGAATCTTATCGTGAAATTCAAGGGGACCCACTTCAAAGGTTACCATTTCCTGAATCCTGAAATAGAGAAGAATGGCTTTCTTTACCCATTCATTTACTTTCCAGTCGCCAGCCTCTGTTGGTTCTGCGGGTCTGAGCCTACCTTCATCGATAAAAGCGATGGTCTCTCGGATAGCATCACGGGATAAAGTTTCATTGACGAGTTCCGGATGTTCCCATAGTTTTTCGATGGTATCTTGTAGTTGCTCCATGATTTGTTGTTTTCACAAAAATAACCCTCCATCACCAAAATTTGGTTTGATGTATTAATAAAAACCAAAAAAAGTTTTCTTTGTAAATAATTGGATTTTTCACAGAATATTATTTGGCAAAACAAGAAAATTAATACTTGTCTGTCACCAAATAAAATTTGCCCGGCTTATTGGGTTATGGAAATTGTGCTTCTCTCATGTATCGTTAAAAACCATGATAAGGAGTGTATGGAATGAAATATTTTTTATAGTTTCGCTCCTTATAAAACCTTATTAACTAACCTTTTTAGCCAAGTCAAAAAAATCAAATGCCTAAGGCCTACGTATTTCCCGGACAAGGTGCCCAGTATGAGGGCATGGGAAAAGATATTTACATGAGTGATTCTGCAGCCAGACATACTTTTGATAAAGCAGATGATATTTTAGGATACAAAATCTCCGAAATCATGTTTGAAGGTTCGGCAGATGATCTGAAAGAGACACGGGTCACCCAACCGGCCTTATTTATTCATGCATTGGCGAAGGTCAGCATGCTGCGCGATCAGTTTAACCCCGTTGCCACCGCCGGACATTCATTAGGAGAATTTTCTGCGCTGGTGGCAGCTGAAGTGCTCACTTTTGAGAGTGGCCTCAGGTTGGTGTACGAGAGAGCCATGGCCATGCAAGATGCATGTGATGCAGATCCGGGAACCATGGCAGCCGTATTAGGCCTTGAAGACAATATCGTTGAGCGTGTTTGTCAGGAAGTAAGCGATGAATTGGACGATATCGTGGTTGCAGCCAATTACAACTGTCCGGGACAGCTGGTAATCAGCGGTACCCTGGATGCAGTGAATGCGGCCATTGAGAAGTTAAAAGAAAATGGTGCCAAGCGCGCTGTCTTATTACCGGTTGGCGGTGCTTTCCATTCACCGTTAATGGAACCCGCCCAGGAAGAGTTGGAAGAAGCCATCAATGGCACGACTTTCAGAAAGGGTTTGTGTCCCGTGTATCAAAATTTCACAGCGCAGGCTGCTACCGATCCTGAAGTTATCAAAGCCAATCTGATCGCCCAACTTACAGGTCCGGTAAGGTGGACCCAATCTGTTGAAAATATGATCAAAGACGGCATAACCAGCTTTGTAGAATCAGGAGGTACAGGCAAAGTACTCAGCGGACTGATTAAAAAAGTAAACGGTGAAGCCATCACCGAGAGTCTTTGATCTATGTCGAGATTTGAACTCCGACAAGGTCGCATCCTCATAGCAGAACCCTTTATGCAGGATCCGCAGTTCAAAAAAACTGTTGTTGCCCTGTGCGATTACACCAAGGATGAAGGGTCCGTAGGATTTATTCTCAACAGACCTACCAATATCCGCATGGATGAAGTAATGAACGAGTTTCCTGACTTTGATTCTGTGATTCATTACGGAGGTCCTGTGGCCAATGATACCATTCATTACATCCATAGAGTGGGGGATTTGGTAGAAGGCAGCAAAGAAATTATTCCCGGCCTTTTTTGGGGCGGAGATTTTAATAAACTAAAATTTCTCATTCAGAACGAGGTTATAAAGCCGTTCGACATTAGATTTTATATTGGATATTCCGGATGGTCAGCAGGTCAGTTGGAAGACGAAATGGATATCCACTCCTGGGTGATTGACGACATTGATATCAACCATCCTTTCATCAATGACAATGCAGGGCTCTGGCAGCAATGTTTGCACAACAAAGGAGACCACTTTTCGGTGTTGGCCGATATGGCAGACAGCGTGTCTCTCAATTAAACACATATGATTCAGCTCAACAATATTGGCTTGCACTTCGGTGAGAGAACACTGCTTTCCGGTGTAACCTTTATGCTCAACCGCAAAGAAAGGGCAGGACTTGTGGGCAAGAACGGTGCAGGCAAATCCACCTTGTTTCGCATCATTTCCCAACAGCAAAGTGCCGATGAGGGCACCGTAGAGCATCCCAAACATTTCAGTATGGGCTTTCTGAAACAGGATTTGCATTTTGATGGCAATCACACGGTGATGGAAGAAACCAAAACCTGTTTTTCGGAGGTCGGACACATTGAAAAGGAAATCCAGGAAGTTACGGCAGAATTGGCCGAAAGAACCGATTTTGACTCTGCATCGTACATGGAACTGGTCGAAGAACTCACTGACCTCAATGCGCGACTGGATTTATTGGCACCGGGCAAGATCGATGCACAGTGTGAGAGAATTCTCAAGGGATTGGGATTTAAAGAAGAAGATTTCATTAAAAAAGTTTCCCAATTCAGTGGTGGGTGGCAGATGCGCATTGAACTTGCCAAGCTGTTGCTTACCCAGCCTGATCTGTTGTTGTTGGATGAGCCCACCAACCACCTGGATATAGAATCCATCATTTGGCTGGAAGAGTACCTGGGAAGTTATCCGGGCATCGTGTTGTTGATTTCACACGACAAACAATTTTTGAACAATGTATGCAACCGCATCTTCGAATTGGAGTGGGGAAAGTTAACCGCCTATTCCGGCAACTATGATAAGTACATTGTAGAAAAGGAGCAACAGCGTGAAATCTTGTCTTCCGCCTATGTCAACCAGCAAAAGATGATTGCCGAAAAAGAGCGCACCATCAGCCGGTTTATGGCCAAGGCTACCAAGACTTCGATGGCCCAGAGCATGCAAAAACAGCTCGATAAAATTGAGCGAATCGAAATTCCGGAATTTGATACCAAAGCCTTTAAGCTGAGATTTCCGGAAGCCCCCAGAACCGGTAGGGTAGTGCTGGAAGTAAAAGGAGTGTCCAAGAGTTTTGGTCCTAAATTGGTTTTGAAAGACGTCAATTTTATTGTAGAAAAAGGAGAGAAGATAGCCTTTGTGGGGCAAAATGGCATGGGTAAGACCACCATGGCCAAGATCATCACGGCTCAGCTCCAGGCAGACGGAGGCAGCCTTCAGTTTGGATCCAATGTAGCTTTGGGGTATTACGCACAAAACCAGTCAGAACTCATCGATGTGCGTAAGACAGTGCTGGAAGTAATGGAGGACCAGGCCCCTTCTGAGCAAAGAACCAATATTCGGAATATCCTGGGCTCTTTCTTGTTTTCCGGAGAGGATGTCGATAAAAAAGTATCCGTACTATCGGGAGGAGAAAGGGCGCGACTGGCGATGGCGTGTATGATTTTGAGGCCATCCAACCTCATCATTATGGATGAGCCTACCAACCACCTCGATATTCAGTCAAAAGAAGTATTAAAGCAGGCATTAACCGATTATGAAGGTACGCTGATCATAGTGAGCCACGATCGTGAATTTTTGCAGGGTCTTTCCACCAAAGTATACGAGTTTACCAATCATACGGTCAAAGAATACCTTGGCGATATCAACTATTTTCTGGAAAAGAAAAAGATGGCTGATATGCGTGAGATCGATACGAGAAAGGATAAAAATGTGGGGGTCAATGCACAGCCTGCAGAGGTAAAGGCCGATCATGAAGAAATCAAAAAGGCCCGCAGAAGAATGCAGTATGTTGAGCGCGATATTGAAAAGCTGGAGACCGACATCGCAGAACTGACAGCGCAACTCAACGATCCGGCGATTTATCAAACGGATAAGGTAATTGCCGTAAATCGCAGTTTGTTGGAGAAACAGGAAAAACTAAATGCGCTTATGGAAGAGTGGGAAAATCTGGTTGGCATCATTGGCTAATCCACCTTTTCATACTTGCCCGGTTGCAGTTTGTTAAGTTTGAATTCTCCAAATTGCATTCTCACCAACCGCAATACAGGAAAACCAACCGCCGCACACATTTTGCGGACTTGTCTGTTTTTACCTTCCTTCAATTCAATGGAGATCCAGCAATCCGGAATATGGGCACGCTGCCTGATGGGCGGATCGCGCTCAGGCAAAGCCGGCGTGTTGATGCGCACTACTTTACAAGGTAAAGTTTTGTATTTTTTTTTATTGGGCAGGGTGATCTCAACTCCGTCACAAAGTTGTTTGATGGCCTCACGGCTTATCTGGCCTTCTAATTGAGCGTAATAAATCTTGGCCACATGCTGATCAGGGTGGAGCATGGAAGCATTCAATCCCGGTTCGTCTGACAGGACCAGTAACCCTTCTGAGTCATAGTCCAGTCGTCCAATAGGGTAAACACTCTTGGGTACATCCAGAAAATCTGCCAGGCACTTGTGGTGAGCTTCTTCTCTTGTAAACTGGCTCAAAACCTGATACGGCTTATAAAATAGAATAGTCATAACTTACATAAAAAAAACCGGGGCTTCGACAAGCTCAGCCTCCGGTTTTTTTCCTTAATATTTTGGTGGGTTATTTTTTACCGTCCAATTCTTTTACAATTCTGTCAGCTTTGAAAATATATTTCAAGGCTGAGTAAATACCTGAAGCGTGTACGGAAACCGTACGGTTGTTGGTTTCGTCGAAAATAAAGTTACCCGGCAAGGATTCGATATTTCCGTCAAAGATCAGACCTACAATTTCTTTTTTGGCATTGATCAACGGACTGCCTGAATTTCCTCCAATGATGTCATTGGTAGAAACACAGTTCATGGGCGACATCAGCAATTCCATAGGAGGATTTTGCCATCTTGCCGGCAATGCCCAAGGGAATGTCTTGTTGAAAGAATAGTATCTGTCGTACAAACCAAAAAATGTGGTGTTGGTCGGAGCGGTAGTACCGTTATAGTCATATCCTTTGATTACCCCATCAGAAATACGAAGGGTAAAGGTTGCATCCGGTGGCAATGAAGTGCCATATACTTTGAAAGCCTGATTGGCGATGTTGGCCTCCAATGATTTTCTGAATGGTCCTGAGCTGTTGACAGCTGCAATGGCTTCCTGAAAGCGGGGTACAAAAATCCTGGCAGCTTCCATCATCATATCATCATCTTTCAAAATGTTGTCATCTTTGGTGAGGCATTTTTCTGCTTTTTCTGTGTCTTTGAAGCGCGTCTTTTTCATCAGCTTCTCTACGTATTCATTGATGTTTTTGCCATCCAATACCTTTTTCAACGTCATATCTCCAGGATAAATGTCTTGTTGGATTTCGCTAAGCAATGTAATGAAAAGGGTTTTTTCCTTTTCGTTATCGATGGTAGGTACTGCCTCCATGATTCCTTTCAATACTTTGGCTTTTTCATCCTCAGAGGCTTTATTTTTTACCAGTGTTTCATATTGGTAAAGCTGGTGCATCATGTTGAAAATCTTTCCGCGGTACGGACTGGCACCCAAATGGGTCGTAGCCCATGCATGGGGCAACATGGGTTGATAAGCTTTCCTCATTTCGTCCCATGAAGTTACACCCGGAGATTTTGATCGGATGTAGTTTTCCATGGCTACTTTTCTTCCAAAAAGCATGGTGTCGCGAAGACCTCCCAGAATGCCTCCAAAAGCCTTCATAGAGTTGGCCACATTGGCTATTTCGTTGAGTAAGCCCTGAGCTTCGTATTCTTTGGCAGGGTCATTTTTTATTTGATTGTATTCAGCAACCATCAGGTCGTTTCTGTTTTTAAGAAACTTGTACAACATGGGATATCTGTAATCTCTGTCGTATTCAAGTTGTGCTACCGTTCTGTACCTTTCCGTTTTACCCGGGTTACCAACCACAAATACGGATTCGCCTGCTACAGCACCATCTTTGTTGAATTTGAAATAATGTGCACTGGTATTCAGAGGCAAACCATTTTCATCATACGCTCTCCAGAAAGTACAATCTAAATTGTATCGGGGATACGTAAAGTTGTCGGGGTCGCCACCAAAAAATCCAAGATCCAATTCAGGAATCCAAACCAATCGAATGTCGTTGAATCTTTTGTAGCCATACAATGAGTATTTGCCACCGCTGTAGAAAGTAACGGTCTGCAATCGCAATCCTTCCCAACCGGCCATCTTGCTGTATTTTTCCTGAATTTCTTTTAAGGCTTTGGACGCCGCTTCTGCTTCTTTACCTTTTTCAGCATTGGCTGTCATTTTCTGAACCTCAGCGCTTATGTCAGCAACCTGAATCAGTTGTTCCACAAAAAGGCCTTCTGCCTTTCTCTCATCGGCCAGGGTTGCCGCATAAAAGCCCTGTTTGTCGAAGTTCTCTCCTTCTTTTTGCAAATCCACAACCACGTCACGTGAACAGTGGTGATTGGTCATGATCAAACCATCCGGTGAAATGAAAGATGCACTACACCAGGTAGCAAACCTGAGAGACGACTTTCTTACATCATCCCACCACTGGTCTTCGGGTTTGAAATTGTACGCGTTGGCAAACCATTGTTTGGGTGGATTTTCGAATGTCCACATTTTTCCAAAATCAAATGGGTTGGGATCTTCTTGTTTTTGGGCATTGACCGTGAGGGCAATAAAAAATAAGCCTACGATCATTCTGAATTTGAATTTCATGCTAAGTGCTATTTGTTAGACCGCAAAAATAGCTAATTTCCAACGGATAAAATCGCTGTCAATGAAAGATTTACGTCATTATTTACGCTAATTATATCAGTCTTTCAGGCTCTCCGACACCCGGAACCCATCCTTTGGGACTCATTTCTACAGGAACAGCCACCAGACCGGGTGTTTTTCCCCTGGAAATTTGCCCCAACTCGTCATCCATGCCCAGGGCTTCTGCACCATTGGCTGTGGCCCATAAAATAAGTTTTTCAAGGGGTAACCATGAATTATACTTTTTAATGGTCAGGATTTCCTCCCATACCGACAATTGCCAGTTGGAAGTGAGGGAATCGGTTCCTAAAGTCATTTTTTGATTGCTGTCCACAAAAACCCGATAATCCGGCAGGTTATTTTCTATGTACAAATTGGCATTGGCACAGCTGGCCCAAAAGATCTTTTGGCTCCATTTATTGGCGGCATGGACGTCGTCCAGGGTTGTAAGGGTATTATGCACAAAAAGTGTGGTTTGCTTTGGGTCCATATGCTCAAGCGCATAATGAATGCTGGTTTTGCCATTGGGTTTAAAATGGCTTAAATCTATGCCAAAGCCATCGTAAAACGACTTAAAGCCACCTGTTCCTGAAATAAAAAGCTCATTTTCTGCCAGGGTCTCCTGATTGTGGATGCTCACAACCGCATTTTCAGGATTGGACTTATTTATGTAGTCAAACAAGGCAGGTGACACCGTATAAGGCGCATGAGGAACCCTGCTCACTTTATCTTTGGCACCGCCGGCGAATTGAAAGGATTGATAAACCGCTTCGTATTGGTCGATGGTTGCCTTTGTCATAGCAGGATTTAAAAAATCGAACATTTCAACAAAAGTGCAGTATCGGATTTTACTCTTGCTCTTGGTTTGCAGGGTATCGGTTTTATTGGATATATCACCCACTGCCACAATGCCCTGGTCATACATGTAGCGATCTCCATCTTCTATAGCGGCTGCTATTACTTCGGGCGCAAAATCCCGATACTGAACCACATTTTTGAGAAAGGGCAGCAATGTCGTACCAGTGTCAACAAGGCCCTTCATGTGGGACAGTTCCAAATGGCAGTGTGTATTGACCATGCCCGGAATGATGGCTCTGCTGACCGACCTTACTTCCGCCGGGTCATGAAGGTGAGAAGGTTCCAAATCCTGGATTTTACCGTTTTGATCGGTTATTATCACTGTGTTCTGTGAAAAACCGCCATCAGCGGAGAATACGAGAGGTGCCGTAAATTTGAGAAAATTCATAAAAATGGTCTTGTTAATGTCCGGGCAATAAAAATAATTGAAAATTGTATTAACATAGTACAAACGCCATCATTTTTACTCTTACCTTAGAGAACACAAAACTTATGAAGTTTACTTTCACATTATTATGCATTACCATTTTTTTAGGTCAATGGTTACAGGCTCAGCCATCTCCCTGTGGACCTACGCCTGCGATGACGCCTACCTGTGTGGAAGCTTGCATCATTTGCGACATTGATGGTTTTACGGGTATCAACAACAGCAATATAACCGGCCAGGCTCCTCCGGGCTTTTGCACATCTTATGTCCATCACATGCAATGGATTGCTTTTATTGCCGGGACAACCAACCTCACCATAGAATTGGAAGTGTTCAATTGCCGGAGCAACGACGGCTTGGAAGTAGGCATTTATGAAGCCATTGAATGTAAAAATTACAGAAAGGTTTCAGATTGTGATACTGATATTCCACCCAACAGCAAACGAATATTCAAGAATACAGTGCCACTGACCATTGGCCAGTATTACTTTTGGGTAATGGATGGCAGTAACAATGACGTGTGCAATTATACCATCAGGGTATTGGAAGGATCAACCAAAGTGGCACCCCTCATGGTTCCTGCGGCCATAGAAGTACCGCCTGTATTGTGTCAAGGCAAACAATTTACCATAACCACACCGGGAGTGACAGGAGCCACTATTTATGAATGGTGGGTGGATGGTATTTTTTCGGGTACAGGCAAAAATATTCCGGTTGAGATAAATACAGCAGGAAAACATACCATTTGTCTGGATGCCTTGAATGTATGCGATCGCGCTCCACAGAACTGCATCGAAATTGAAGTGTTGCCAACCAAAGAAAATACGCTGAAACACGAGGTCTGTTTTGGGGAATGTTTTAAATATGCAGGAAATGAGTTCTGTACCGCTGGCATCCATGATGTCATCTTTAGTGCGGCCAATGGCTGCGACAGCATTGTTCACCTGGATTTGACCATTAAGGAACAGGTTGAGGTTTCTCAGCAAGCCCGTATTTGCGAAGGAGAAAGTCTGACATTGGGAGACGATAGTTTCACAACAGAAGGCTCTCACATTGGATACGTGACTGACCAGGAGGGATGCAGGGTAAAAGTAAACCTAGATTTGGAAGTTATTAAGTGTAATATACAGGCCGGGGCCTCTATGGTTCCCGTTACGTGTACCGGTAAGCGGGATGGCAGATTGAAATTTTCAGTTACCCATGGTACGCCTCCCTTTACCTATCGATGGAAGCGTTTGGAAAACGAAAGTGAGGTGGGTGCAGGCAACATCAGTGGTGAGAATGTTGATATAACAATAACCGACCTTGACGAGGGTACCTATTTGATTGAGATTTACGACAATTTCGGCAATGTCTCTGTCGTGCAAAGTTATGTAACACAGCCCAAGCCTTTGAAGGTAGCTATTGAAGATTCACTGATCAATGGCTTTCATGTGCTGTGTCATGGGGATGCCACCGCAGCGCTGACGGCTTCCGGAGCAGGAGGCAGTGGACAATACAAATGGCTTTGGTCGAATGGCTCAACATCCGCCGGTGTTGAAGGTCTGGCAGCAGGTATCAATGAAGTGGTGCTTACAGATGAAAACGGATGTGAGGCAAGGTCTTCGGTTGAAATCAAAGAGCCGGAAGCACTCCTACTTTCTATCAACGTGACACCACCGGATTGCAGTGGAGCCAATTCAGGAAGTATTGATCTTCAGGATACGTTGGGAGGTGTGGGACAATACCGGCTCACCCTGAATGGCAACGAGACAAGCTTTCCCATAAAGGATCTGGGTACGGGAATTTATGAAGTACAAATGACCGATTTGAATGGTTGCCGCACATCGGTATCAGATACGCTGAGGTCTTTGGAAATTCCTGCAATCAGTGGAGATTCACTTTACCAGATACTTTTAGGCGACAGCATCAGTTTTGAAATTTACTCCTCTGTTGAGCCGATGAAGGTTGAATGGTCTCCTTTGGTGGATATCGCATCACCCGATCAATTGCAGACCATTGCACGCCCGGTTCAAAGCAGAATATACGAAGTAAGCGTAAGTTCTAAAGATGGATGTATACGAAAATACAATGTTGCTGTAAACGTGGAAAAAAGAAGGAGTTTTGTAATTTCCAACGGTGTTGTGCAGACAGAAGGTAGCAACCACAGACTTCGGTATTTTGCGGGGCCTGACGTGGCAGGCATTCTGAAATATGCTGTTTACGACCGATGGGGAAGTAAAGTTTTTGATGCTGAAAATTTGCCGGCAGGCGTTATTGACCTGCCCTGGGACCTCACCTTCAGAGGTAAAGCAGTAATGGCCGGTGTTTATACCTGGATGGCAGAAGTATCTTACATTGATGGAGAAGTAGTGAGGTATACCGGAGGGTTAACCATTCTGGAATGAAGCCGTGTTTCTATGGATTAGATAGAGACTAATTACCAATGACACAAAAGATAATTTTTGCATTACAGGTAAAAACAAAAGCGCAAAACCCAGGTAATAAAGACAGGCAGTTGTGACCAGCATGGCAGCCGTAAATAAAAGAACGACCCTGGTCAACAGAGGGGCGAAATTCCAAACCGGCCTTGCCAATATAGATCCGTATGCGATCAATCCGATTATCAACAGCGTTACAAAGTAATTGTGCCAGGGGGTAAATAAAAATACAGCACCCACCAGGGAAGACCCTAAGCCGGCTGATGCCATGTTCAGGTGCAAAGGCTTTAATGCGTATTTTTGAAGGATAACATACATAGAGCCAAAAAGCGCAGCGGAGCCCACTAATCCTGCTCCAATAGCATAAGGTCTGGCAGCGTTTAGTCGCCCGTTTAGAGCATATGGATCCAGCAAATTGCACCAGTAATTGTGCAGCATGCTGAAGCCTTGTGCATGGATATTATGGGGTGATCCACCGGGATACAACTCGACGGCAACGATCATTAAGAGCAGGGCAAGTGAGGAAAAAACCTTTAACCAAACGCCCTGGTGAGTCATGATGTAGCAGCGTTATTTAACAGCTGTTTTTACGGCTTTCGTGCAAGGACCCCATTGGTATTTGATCACACCTGCCTTGCCGGCTTCACATGCATTTTTATACGTTTTGCCATTGCAGCCACAAACGGGTCGCCGATCGTCATCACATTTCATGGATGGTTGGGCAAGGGTTTTGTCATAACAATCTATGGGGGCAGCAGATTTTTCTTCTGCGCCCGGCGTATTGGGATCCAGAGGTGCCGGGGGTGGGGTATCAGTAGTCTCAGTCGAGTTTGAAGTTTGTTCTTCGGTCGTGGTGCTTTCAGGAGAAGCCGCACGGTTGCAGGCAATAACAGTGGTAAACAGGATCAGCGCAAATAAAAAAGATCTGTAATTCATTATCGTTTTTAAAATTTAAATCACACTCGTCAACAAAAGTGCGAGGTTGGTGTATTTTTTCCCAAATCTTTTGGAAAGATACTCATTGGTAAGGCAGGCTTTGTAAGTATAGCAGCCATTTCTTATCCCTTCATGCATCGACATCAGGTTTTCCATGTTGTGGCTTTCCATGATTTTAACGAGTAAAGGGGTGAGAATGTTACTGATGGCAGTAGAGGCTGTACGACTTACCTGGGAGGGGATATTGGGCACACAATAATGGATGACACCGTGCTTGATAAAAGTAGGGTTATCCAGGGTTGTGATTTCCGAAGTTTCGAAGCATCCACCCTGGTCGATGGATACATCGATGAGGATGGAACCCTCTTTCATTCTGGATACCATTTCCTCTGTTATGAGGATAGGAGCCCTGCCGTGTTTGGAGTGGATGGCTCCGATTACCACATCTGCAGAAGTCAGTTGGTGGGCAAGATACACCGGGTTGATGGTAGAGGTATGCAGATGGCGGCCTACATTGGTTTGAAGCCGCATAATTTTTGAGATGTCGTTGTCAAAAATCCTCACCGAACAACCCAGGCCGAGGGCCGTTTTTACGGCATATTCTGCCACAACACCAGCTCCCAGGATGACCACCTTGGCAGGAGGTACGCCGGAAACTCCACCTAAAAGCAGACCTCTGCCGCCGCTGTGGCTTTTGAGTAATTCTCCTGCCGTGAGCATCACAGAAATACCGGCAATCTCGCTCATAATGCGCACAATGGGAAAGCTACCATCTGTGGATTGGAGGTATTCCATAGCAAAAGCCGTTATGCGTTTGCTGAGTAATTTTTCGATATAAGTTTCATTAATGATGGGCAAGTGGAGCGGAGAGATCAACGTTTGGTCTACCGCCATCAAGTCCAGTTCTTCAGCCGTCGGAGGTGCTACTTTTACAAGGATATTAGCCTGAAAAACGGTTTTTTTATCATGGCAGATTTCTGCTCCTGCTTCTGAGTAGGCGTGATCAGAATAGTTGGATTTTTCGCCGGCTCCACTTTCAAGCAGCACACGGAATCCGGAAGCTACCAAAACTCGTACAGAGTTAGGCACTATAGCCACCCTGTTTTCGACCATGGTCACTTCTTTAGGGATACCTAAAACGAAAGAGTTGCGTTTTTCCTGAACAGCCAGGGTTTCAGGCAAGGTCTCGAACTGGCCTTTGGTGAAAAATTCAGAATAGGGTAATTTAATTGATCCTCCCATAGTGATGGTAAAAATAAAAAATTTCGTTTAAGTATAGGGGCTAAAAAGTAAAAAAAATGGCAAAGGAGGCCCATATGATTGAAATTTGTAATATATTTGGATAGTAATTTAAACGTCGTGAAGAATTTTTTAACAGTAATCTCTTGTTGGCTTTTCGCATTTCAGTTAAGCGGGCAGGATGTTATAAGTGCTATTCCGGGACGCGTTAATAAGGAAGATTTTAATGCCGAAAAATATAATGTAGATCAGCAAGCCGGTGCCATCGTTTTGTTTGACAAGGGTTATACAGAATTTACCGTAAACAGTGCTGATGTTTTTGAACAAAAAGTTTTTAGGCACAAGAGAATTTTGATCCTTAAAAATAGTGGTTTTGAGGCGGCGACAGAAAAGATTTACCTCATTAATGATGGAGATTACAATGAAAAACTGCTGAATTTTGAAGCAACCACCTTTTATCTGTCGGATGGAAATGTCATATCTCAAAAACTGGATAAATCTCATATCCAAAAAGCCAGGCACAACCGCTTTCTCACTTCTATTGCTTTTGCCTTTCCCAATGTTAAAGAAGGGGTTATAATTGAATTTACCTATACTTACACTACCATGTTGTCTGGTCAATTTATGCCCTGGCACTTCCAGGATGAATACCCAGTAGTATGGAGTGAATACGGTGTTAAAGTTCCCAGTTTTATAGTTTTCAGTTATACACTAAAAGGCAATAGAAAGTGTGATATTGATACCTTAAGGCAGGTAGTAACCCGGTATTTTTCAAAGGGTCGGGCTTATTTTGATGTTAAAGACACGTCAACCGAACGAAGGTGGGTCATGAAAAATTTGCCTGCCTTCAGAGAGGAACCTTTTATAGCTTCAAAAGAAAATTTGCTTTCTTCACTTTCTTTTCAGGCTTTGGAGGCTAAAGAACCCCTTCGACCCCGCTACCTGACTCCCAGTTGGGAAGAGGTCAATAAAGAGTTCCTCTTACATCCTTATCTTGGATTTCCGCTTTCTCACACACCGGTTTACATCAAAACGCTGCTGGCGGAATTGGGCATTGACAGTATGCATGAGCATCAAAAACCAAAAAAAATATTCGAATACGTCCGGGACAACATTGAAAGTTACTCGTCAGATGATATTTTGATAAACAGCAGTCTGGAAGACGTAGTCAAAAATAAAAAAGGCAGTAAAAGTGAAGCAAATTTGTTGTTGATACTGATGCTTAGAAATGCCGGCTTTGATGCCAAACCACTATTAATAAGTACACGACAAAATGGCCGGCTGAGTAAGGTATATCCGATAATGCGTGAGTACAACCATGTGTTGTGCTATTTGTCCATGAACAATGTGAAATATACACTGGATGCCTCAGAAAAATTTTTGGGCTTCGGAAAATACTATGATGAACACTGGAATGATTTTGGTCTGCTCATTGGCGATGAATTGAATAAATTGGCAATGTCCCCTGATTCTGTGCGTCAGAAAGAAACAGTTTTGTGTCGCATTAAAGCCATGGATGATTCAAGATGGGAGACTTATATAGAATACAAGACCTCAGATGCACAGGCATTCGCACTTAGAAGAAAAACCGAACTCAGGCAAGAAGCTTTGGTACATGAAATTGCTGAAATATTGGGCATGGATGCTGCCGATGACATTTCAGTCGATTCCATAATGTCTTTTGACCAACCATTGCTGATCAGAACTCATTCCGCGGAAGAAATGGGGGATTCTTTGGTATATATATTGCCATTCAAGCATGGGATTTTAAGAGAAAATCCGTTCAAAGATAAGGACAGAAACTTTCCGGTTGAATTTGCCTGCTTACAGGAATACCAGATGGTAACTTTCATTGAGATTCCCGCAAACTACAGACTGGAATCATTGCCCGAAAGCAAAATATTTCAATTGGATGAAGAAAAATCGCTTGTGTTTGAAATAAAATTTACAGCCGACAACAACAAGGTAACAGCCCGTTCAAAGATTAAATTCAACCGGGCATTTTTTGAAGCAGATGAATACCAAGCATTACGTGAAACATATGATTACATTGTCCAGAGACACAATGCATCGGTGGTGCTTCGCAAACAATAAATTTATTAACGAAATTGAAAAATGATATTTTGAAAAATACGATGCTATTACTTTTATGTGTTTTGACACCTTTGCTGTCTCAAAGTCAATCTTTACTTCAGGTAGAATTTGGCAAGGTTGCTCCAAAAGACTTCGCCAGCAATGTTTATCCAATTGATTCAACGGCCGGAGCAGTAGTGCTGTTTGACAAAGGGCAGATCGATTTTGTTACTGACAATAAAGGCAGTTTTGATGTGAGACTTAAAAGACACTGCAGAATTCACATCTTGAAAAACAGTGGATTTGACGCTGCCACTGTGGAAATCCCGCTCTATCACCGGGGCAGGTTGGAAGAAAGAATCAACCAGATTGAAGCTGTTACCTACAGGCTGGAAAATGGTAAAGTAATTAAGACAGAAATGGATGATAAAAGCATCTTCAAAGTAAAGCACGATAAACATTACAATGTGAGTAAATTTACGCTTCCTAATGTAAAGGAAAATGTAATAATAGAATTCAAATATCAGGTAAAATCTGATTTCATCTACGTAATTGATACCTGGAATTTTCAAGGCTTTTACCCAGTTTTGTGGAGTGAACTTACATTTGAGATACCTCAATTTTATGGCTATGTTAGTTCAGTAAGAGGAGGGAAAGATTTTACGTACAATCACTCCAGACCCAGAACGGGTAATTTTACCCTAAATCTTGCCGCAACAGAAACGCAAACAGCAGATTGGGCCACACTTACCTGTGCCACCCAGGAAATAGTTTGGGGCATGAAAAATGTTGAAGCTATTTCGCCTGAACCCTATACTACAGCTTTGAAAAATTACAGGGCGGGTATTGGCTTTCAACTTACAGAGTTCAAATATCCTTACGAACCCCAAAAAGTTACATCCGATTGGGACCGGTTCAACAAAGAACTCATGGAAGAGGAATCTTTTGGAAAACAATTGGCTTCGGGAAATAGCGCCGTTGAACAGCTCCTGACATCGATGAATTTGACCAAAGAGGATGGATTGGTAAAAGCAAAAGAAATATATGCCTATATCAGAGACCATTTTCAGGTAACAGAGGGGGTTGGATATAATTTTGAAAAAGGCATTAAAACGGTCATTGAAAACAGCTCAGGCAAGGCTTCTGAAATCAATCTGGCCCTTGTTGCCGCCTTGCAACATGCCGGTTTTGATGCCGATATTGTTTTGGCAAGCGGTCGTGACCATGGGCTTGTTGACCATACTTATCCGTTGGCCAGCGATTACAATGGTGTTTTATGCAGATTGAAACTCAAAGGAAAAAAATACATCCTCAATCCCGCAATACCAGGTCTTGGATTTGGTCAAATCGATATAAACAGCCGCAACGGCTATGCCCGTTCTATCGGAAAAACTTCAGAGGCTGTTTACATTAGTCCGGATTCAATTTTAGAAAAAGATGCTATATTGATTAAAGTGATTGAGGAGCCAAAAGGGTCATTGTTAAGCCAGGTAGAATATCGGCTTTCTCCCAGTAGTTCACACCACATGAGGGTGCGCCACAATTTCAACGCTCAGGCTATTCTTGACCAGGTTACTGAAGGTGTTGATAAAGAAAGTTTAATGGGAGGCAAGGTGGATTCGCTTACCTTGGTTGATGAACCACTCCTGGTTACCTTTCGTACCATCCAAACGATCGGAGATGATAGTTTTATTTATTTCAATCCTTTTCAATGGGTGTTGACCAGCGAAAATCCGTTTAAATCAAAAGACCGCTTGTTCCCTGTAGAGTTTCCAAATCTTGCTGAAGAAATGTATATCTGTACTTTGCCGATTCCTTCAGGTTACCAAATAGAATCTTTGCCCAAAAGTCAAAAATTCTCTATGGACAGCAAAAATGCGGTTACATTTGAAATAACAGCTTCAGAAGCAGGTGGCTTCATTACGGTAAGATCCAAACTGAAAATTAACAAGGCCAGTTTCATGCCCCAGGAATACCGTCACCTTAAAGAGACCTTTGATTTTGTAGCCAATAAACATGGCGAACTAATCGTATTTAGAAAAATATGAGATTACTAATTCTGTTTATGCTGGCAGCGGCTTTTGTTAAAGCTGAAACGCCAAAACCAAACTTAACCCTTGAAAAAGTGGTTCAGACCATTGAAATCCGCGCTGCTGATGAAGTATGGATCCATCACCGGTCTACTGCCATTGTTTGGAATGCCAGGGGTGGAGACTTATCAGAGCTGGTGCTTTATGAAAATAAATTTACAAAAGTTGAAAATATCGAAGGCCGAATGGCGGATTTCGGTGGTAAGACCTTGCGGGAACTCAAAAGTCGGGACATTACTGACATTGCTGCTTTCGATGGTTTTTCGCTTTTTAGCGACGGCCGCATTAAATCGCATAAGTTTTCTTCTGGTGTTTATCCTTATAGGGTTGAGTATGTATATACCCAAAAGATAAATACGAATATGTATGGCATGGATTTCATACCACAGCGCAGCCCTGAAATACAGGTCGATAGTTTCATTGGCAGAATTTTGTACGAAGATGGTCAGGAGCCCAATTACAAATTGGCAGGTATAAAAGGCAAAATCCTGAAAACAAAAGAAAATCGAAAAAATATACTCACATACCATGTGGAAGACATACTACCACTGGAAAGAGAACCTTTTGCTCCTCCCTTTAAATTTCTGAGGGAAGGCCTTTATGTTTTTTGCAAAAGATGCAGCATTGCGGGAATAGAAGCACAGGCCAACTCATGGCGTGGTTTTGGCGAATTAATGGCCACTTTAAACGACGGCAGAGATCAACTTCCGGGTGATTTTGTAAACAAAATTGATTCAATGACAAAGGGTCTAGGCACACGTGAAAAAATCAGGTTGTTGTATAAGTATTTGCAACAAAATCATCGCTATATAAGTGTTCAGGTGGGAATAGGCGGCATACAACCCATTGCAGCCACTGATGTCTATTCCAATGGTTATGGCGATTGCAAGGGCTTGTCCAATTTGATGAAAGCCATGCTTGCCAGTGCCGGCATACCTTCCAAATATGCCTTGATAGAAGGAGGTGATGACCCTGAATGGGTGGATGAATCTTTTGTTTATGACCCTTTCAATCATGCTGTATTGTGCATTCCCGGTGAACAGGATACAACCTGGCTTGAATGTACCAGCAGATTCAATCCGCCGGGATATCAGGGATCATTTACGGGCAACCGAAAAGCTTTGCTTATTGACCATGGAGCCAGTCAACTTGTATCAACCAACAAATACGATGAAAGATCCAATGTATCCACTTCCAAAATTCAAGCCTTTATTTCTAGTGGAACAGATATGAATCTTATGGTGCATTTGAAGCTCAAAAACCAGACACAGGATGAATTGAGGTACTGGTACCACGAAGCCGATCACTCCATGCTGGACAAATACTGGCAGCAAGCATTTTCTCTGCCATCTTATATCGTCAATGAATTTAAAGTTGACGAAAACCAAGACGAAGCCGTGATGGAAGTAGACCTAAACATTACATTGGGTAAAGCCATTTCTACTTCGGGCAACAGGATGTTTGTTTCATCATCTTTCACCAATGCCATTGATAAAAAATTACAGCGGGATACAGCCAGGGTTAATTCCATTTACCTTAGACAAGGATTTACAGAAATGGACACTTTTGAAATGGTGGTGCCGCAAGGTTACCGATTGGAAAGTGGGCCCAGGAGCATACTAATGGAAAACACTTTTGGTAGTTATCAACTCGAGATGATTCAAACACCGGAAAAGCTAATGCTGATTAGAAAAAGAATACAAAGGGCCGGCAATTACGATAAATCGCTATATAACGATTTTGTCCAGTTCAATAATCAAATGTACCAGGCAGACCGCACTAAACTGGTTTGGGTAAAACTGTAGTTTTATTGCTCCGGTTTTAAGCCCAACACTTCCTCTGCAAACCGGAAGCATTCGTTCTGTACAGTTACATAGTCTTTGCTCTGAATAGAAGAAACGATAACGTGTGAATCTGCCGTAGTTGATACAAATTTTCTCTTTTTGGCCGCAGGCGTGCTTACCTCGTTGTAAAAATCATTCATTCTGGCAACCGAAACGACATTATCCTGGTGCTCCTCATCTTTGTAGTAATAGGCTATAAACAGCGGTTGACGGATTTTTTTGAAATTTTCCGTTTTCATGTTGTCTGCAATTATTTTTTTGGTGGTAAGGATGCCGTTTTTGTGGTAAACCGGGTTCCAGTATTTTTGGGCTTCGGGGGTGTAGGTAATGTGGTTGTAATCACTGCCAAGGACCAAAGAAGTCAGCTGACTGCCCCAGGGACCAATGGTCAGACCGGATAATGGGTCTTTGATATCTATATTGGGAGAAAACATGATAAAGCTGTGGATATCGGGATATTGCTGCGCCAACATGATCGAAAGGGTTGAACCTGTGGAACATGACATGAGGATGATGGAGTCCCCCAGCATCCGTCCAATAGTTAATGCTCTTTGTGCCGATTCATAGAAATTGTCCGGCGTGAGTTTTTCAAAGGAATTGGAGTCGACTCTACCATGATCCTCCAATCTGCTCAAATAGAGGTTACATCCATATCTTTTGGCGAAATTTCTATGTACCGGATCGCCTTCCATTTCTGAGGCTGAAAAACCATGGAGGTAGACAACAGCATATTTTGTTTTGCGGGGCATCGAATCGGCCCAAATTATTTTTGCCTCATTATTAGGTTTTAAGTCGGTAATTCTGTTTTCCTGATCAACCAACCATCCACTAAGTGAAACCAGCGGTATGTTAATTTCTGGGGTGTCTGGATTTATGGGTGCAAATTCAGCCTTGGGACCAACAAAGTATAAAGCTATGGGAATCAATAGAATGAGGGGAATTATTTGCCATTTTTTCATGAAATTTCCAGTCAGTTTTAAATTGAAAATAAATTGAAGATACTTTAAAAATTAACTTTAGGGAAAGAAATAGAAAAAGGCATAAAAGCCATCAGAAGCAGGATGATTTGGGAAGTACTCGACAGAACAAAAGTAATTTCTGGGGTCAAATACGAATGAATATTTCCCGGAAGGTCTGCGAATCAATTATTTTCAAAATTTTTTAAATCTTCAAATAAAAACCGAAAAGTAAAATTTAGCCCCGATTGCAGCGACATCCTTTTTTTTGAATGGAAAAAGCATTGGCAAAAAAAGATACAGCGAAAAAGGAAGTTCCAACATCAGGAACTGTTTGGTATCCTGATAAAGCATATGGTTTTGCTTCACAACCTGGTGCTGTTACAACCCTGATCAAAAATGTAACGGTATGGACAAACGAAAAGGAGGGAATAATTGAGAATGGTGATGTTCTGCTTAAAGACGGAAAGATTGCCAGGGTTGGAAAAAATCTTTCTGCAGATGGTGCCGTTGTGATTGATGGTACTGGTAAGCATCTTACAGCAGGAATTATTGATGAGCATTCTCATATTGCCATCAGTAATAATGTTAATGAATGTTCACATGCGGTTACTTCAGAAGTCAGAATTGGTGACATGATCGACCCTGATGATATCAACATATACCGGCAGTTGTCAGGAGGAGTAACGGCGGCTCAGCTATTACATGGCTCGTGTAATCCTATTGGTGGACAATCTGCAATTGTTAAATTACGTTGGGGACTATCTCCTGAACAGTTTAAGATGGAAGGCGCTCCGCAATTCATTAAGTTTGCTTTAGGTGAAAATGTAAAACAAAGTTGGATACCAGATTATGCTAATATGCGTTTTCCACAAACACGTATGGGTGTAGAGCAAGTTTATAACGATTATTTTACACGTGCAAAAGAATACAATAAAAATTGGAATAATTTTAATAATTCTACCGAAAAAAATAAAATTGCTCCTCGAAAAGATATTGAACTAGATTGCGTTGCCGAAATTTTAAATAAAAAAAAATAAATCATTAAATATAACCAAATTGATTAATTATAAAAATCAACTCTAAATAATGATATCATCTTGTATTGCAACATGCATTTATTT
>CALJKQ010000203.1 GCA_937973565.1 uncultured Saprospiraceae bacterium
GGAATTTAGTGCTGAAATATGTGAAAATATTTCAGATTATATGATAAATTATCAATATTTCAAATTACATGGACAACAACACTTTTTTAGAATATTTGATGGAACACAGTTAAGAATTGTTAGACTCAATCCAACAATTGAAGTATATGAAAAAAATACTTGGGTTAGATTAGATCCAAAACAGATACTAAAATATTCTGTGCCTGAAATGTTTTGTTGGGGAGATGGTATCTCATGATTAATCAAAATGGTGATGAAATATCAGATGAACAAAAGACATGTTTATCTTTATTGTCTGAACTAAAGACGGATAAAAACAAAAATATAGAAAGCCTTAATCTTTCCAGAGATATTCAAAAAGTAACAACAGCAGGCCAACCAGCAGCAAGTCTATCGCCAAAAGTAAGTTTACATCACCATCAACAGAGGTATCTGTGATCAATGCCATCGAGACGGCGGTTATCTTGATCAACAGCAACAATATAGGAATGGTAAGTGGTAAAGACATCACCGACATCATCACCCCGTGATTGCCTTGCGCTTGTGCACTGATGGCAGCTATAAAGGTAAAGATGACAGACAGACCCAGAATACCCAGGGATGCCCCTGTGAAAAACAAACCGAATCTCCTGATACCTGCCTCAAAAAAAAAGCTAAACCCCAGGTAAACCAACAAGAATAAAATGGCTAAAAAGATAAAGTTGTAGAAAAGCTTACCCACCACCATCTCTCTGGGGTCAAAAAGGGTATAATAATACAATCTCGACTCCGCCCCATCCTGAATAAAACTTTTGGCTATGGCGTTGATTCCGGAAAACATAACCGTTATCCAAAGCATAACATCCCATTCAAGTCCCCTTAATACATTGAAGGATTTGTAGTTCAGGAAAATTAGCACAAAACAGAAAAGAATAATACCATAAAAGGCGTTCTTTCTGCGCAACTCAAGCGTGCCTTCTTTCTGAATAATGGCTGCTATTCTGCCGACTTGCATACAGCTGACCTATTTTACCTCGTTCACATCGTAAACCAGATAGTTGGTCTCACCTTGCCAGGGAAAGGCATCTACGACCTCCCGGTAATGCAAACGCACATTTTTGCCTTCCAGGTTTTGCAGGTCGTTGTAGGTATTTGGATTGGTAACTGAAAATTCCCAAATGCTCTGTTTACTCATCATGGTGGCACCCGCTAATTGAATTTGCCCTTCGTAAGTCTTGAATATTTTTCCTTTTCGGGAAATTTTAAAGAGCATGCCTGTCCTCGTTCCTTCACTCAGGGTATAGGTGCGATAAAAATAATAAGTTACACCACATAGTAGAAATGTGATAAACAAGATCCAGAGGGTCTTTCTAAAAATGCTTTTTGCTTTTACTTTGGTTGTTTCCAGACTCATGATGTTTTGATTTATTCGACAACCCGAAACCTTACGGGGTTGCCTTCCATATTCATAATATTATTGGAACGTGTTCTTACCTTCAGTTCTTCAAATACGATCCAGCTGTTAATCGGGAGATTGGCAATAATTCCCTGGAGCTGTGAAGGCAAATCCGAAGAATGAAGGTTGATAAAAAAAGGATTTTGTTTGCCCGGCTCAATGATGCTCATTTTACAGGTATAAAATTCAAGACCCGGCGAAAGTCCATCAAAGACCGGAAAATCAAGTTCAAATTTCTTTAACTTTCCCAAATTGGCCTTAGGTATATCTTTGCCCATCATGCCGGCAAAACGGATGTTGGGCATAGGCAAATTGATGACTCTTGCCGTGATAATATCTATGGGTAAATTTTTGTAATACAGTTTAATTTTAACTTCTTCTTCGGGCACCTGAAATCGGATCTGGTAGAGAGTATCCGACATCTTAATGATGGTGGCACTTTTAGATTTTAATTGAATCATAGAAGTTTCAGAGCGGTGAGGCTTGATCCTGACAAAATGATCCAACTGACTGTAAAGGGTTACAACACTATCTTTTCCCGGCCATAATAATTCGGGAAGAGACTGGCTTTTCAAACCTGACGAGACAGCCATGAACAGGCCGGCCAACAGCAGATATTTTACCATTTTTGTCATTCCAAAGTATTAACGAAGTCTGTGCTTATAAAGTTTCGCATTATTCTTCCTCCCAATAGTCTTCCATTAAAAAACCATCGGTTTTGAAATCATCAATTTCCCGTCTTTCCCTCTTTGTTGGTCTTCCCAATCCTTTTTCCCTGAATTCGGATCCCGCTTTTCCTACAAACCAATTTTTGAATTTGTTGAGTTCTTCTTCCGGTGTAAGATTGATGTAACAAGGTGCGGCCAGAACAGCTGAAACCCTTGTTTTGATCAATTTTTCTACCTTGAAAGTAAAATTGAATCCTTTGCGTTTGAGATCAATCACATCCCCCACATTGACTACAGCCGAAGCTTTGGCCAGGACATGGTTAACCCTGATTTTGCCGGATTTGCAAGCATCGGCAGCCAGGGTTCTGGACTTGTACAGTCGCACTGACCACAACCATTTGTCAATTCTAACCTTATCCGACATATTTTATTTAACTGTGAGCGTTGGCAATACCAACGGAAGTTGTTCCATCGCTTCAACAACTGCTTTGGCCACTGTATAATTGCGGTACCATCGCTGATCAGCAGGGATTATATGCCAGGGTATTTCCGATTCATTGATGGCATATTCATAGCATTCCATGTATTGAGGCCATAGCTTGCGTTCTTCCCAGTCGGCATCGTTGTGTTTCCATTGCTTTTCCGGCAGGTCGATTCTTTCCTGAAGTTTCTCCAATTGTCGCTCCGGAGAAATATGCAGGTAAAATTTAAGCACTAAGGTGTCATTGTCATCCTGCAGCAATTGTTCAAAAGCATTGATGGCTTTCATTCTTTTGGCAACCCGATCTTCATCAATCCATTTGTGTACGCGCTGTATCAAAATGTCTTCATAATGAGAGCGAACAAAAATCATCAGATTTCCTTTTCTGGGAACCAGTTTGTGACACCTCCACAAAAAGTCATGGGCAAATTCGTCCTCATTGGGCTTTTTAAATGGATAGGTATCTGTACCTGAAGGGTTGCAATCACCAAATACATTGGTAACAACTCCATCTTTACCGCTGGCATCCATACCCTGAAGGACAACCAAAACGCTGTATTTCTTTTGGGCATACATTATGTTTTGGAGCTCTCCAATTCTTTTGGCAAGTTTTTTCACCTCTTTCTTGATGTTCTCCTTTTTGAGTTTTTTAGGCGCATCGGTTTTTATTTCTGAAAGTTGGATCATGGCTCTTTGTTGTTTTGATTTTGAAGGGTTTGGTTGATGGTGTCCTCAATTTCTCTGAGTCGATTGCTGCAGTATTGGCGCAGTTCGTTGGCCCTGTTCAGGTACTGACTAAGGCTTTCTATGTTAATATCGCTGTCCTGCAATTTGCTTACAATATCGCGTAACTCGCTGAATGCTGTGTCGTAATCAAGTTTTTTTGCCATTGGTATATTCGGTTATGATTCTTCATTATAATAAAGGATATAATACTTTTTTCCATGCTCATCTTCGCCTTTCATAATTTTGGAAGTATCTCCATGCACGTAAATATGAAAGTTGCGATCAAGTTTGATGACAGATCTGAACACCCTGGATTGCTTATTTAAGGCATCGGCAGAAGGTTCAAAGGCATCTGCCAGGGGTCGTTGATTTTTTTCTGCCCATCTTTGCTTATATTCATCAAATGCTTCAATGACAGCGGGTTCTTTGAAAACTTCCTCTTTATACCGGCCTTCCTCAAATCTATCGTTTTGGGTGAAATAGTCCAAGGATCGCTCCAGGATTTCGGCTCCCTGCTTTTTGTCCAAAACCTGCTCGAGTGGCTTTCGTTGTTTGAGAAACTGAGACGTCAATTTGATGTAATCGGTAGTATAAGAATACTCATTGCCCAGCGGGCTCAACTGAAGATAATCTTTGTACCAGTAAGCTTCTGTCTTTATGCCTCCCCCTTCATGACAGAGTACTTTGCCTCCCGTTTCTTCACTGCCGGGTAAGATCAGACAGGCTTTATCCGGCTTGCCGATGATGTATCCTTTATCGGTATGCAAGACAAAACAGCTTTCGTTCTTTTCAATTTTGTAAAATTTGGGAGCTGTCTGCATTACTACCATTGCCATCACATCCAGCAGTTCATCTTCAATGAGCACATCGGATATGTGGGCCAGTAAAAAGATGATTTCACCGGACACGTCCTCAGGTAAGGTATGTCCCAGCTTTCGGGCCAGGTGAATACTCTCTTCGAACAGGAGGTCACGGCTTTCAAAAATTTTCGCGGAAGCCTGAAATACAGGGCCTAAGGAACCCAGCTGAAAATAGATGGGCTCTTTGTACATGTTACAAAGGTGTTCAAGCAAATCAGCAGCTCCGGCCTCATCCGGCAGTTGTGCAGATTCATGAGAATAATCCCATTCAATGTTGCTGCCATTTTTTATACAACGATGAATTACCAGACCGCTTATTACCGCATTTGATGTGTTGATCATGATTTTACTAAATTTTCAAAAATAGGCATTTTTATCCATTTTCACCGTGTAGGATAGTCGGGTTTACAAGAATAAAGTTGAATTGAAAGCTAAAGTCAGAAATACTTTTATCTTAGCATTTAAATCAAATTTGGTATGCAAAAAGAAATATTTGGATGGCATAGCCCCGCTCTCAACAAGCACATGGAAATCGTAAGTTATGGGCATTTCGGTTTTGCCTTGCTTTTGTTGCCCACTGCTGCAGCCGATTACCTTGAATATGAGAGGTTTCTGATGATAGATATGCTCAAACCCTATATCGAAGCCGGCAAAGTGAAGGTTTTTTCCATCAACAGCATCAATTCTGAAAGCTGGTTAAATAGCAAGATGTGGCCGAGACACAAGGCGATGAGACACGTTCAATTCAATGAATATGTGTACGAAGAGGTAATTCCCCACATCAAAAGAATGACCAGTGATGAAACACCTATCATTCTATCAGGCGCTAGTTTTGGAGCCCTCCATTCGATGAATTTATTCCTGAAACGTCCGGATTTGATTAATGGGGTTATTGCTATGAGCGGTGTTTATGACCTGCATGAATATACCAAAGGTTATACGGATGAAGATGTATATTTCAATAGTCCTATGTCCTATTTACCTGATTTGTCGGATGAATGGTATTTATCACGCATAAGAAAAGGAAAAATACACATTCTTACCGGGCAGGGAGACTATGAAGCACCGGAAGCTTCGAGGGCTTTTTCAGCTTTGCTGAGTCATAAAAATATTCCCCATGATCTCGATGTCTGGGGCTATGACATGAAGCACGACTGGCCCACCTGGAGAAAGATGCTGCCTTATGTAATCGATACCAAATTCTGATTGTTATTGTCAGAAATACAATAAGTTACAATTAGTTTGGCCCGAAAATTGAACAGAAAATGACAGGGGAAAGGTGTATCTTTACACTACCTTAATCATAATGACTTTTCCATGAAAAAAATTATCACACTTGACGAATTTATCATCAATTCGCAGACCACCTATTCTGATTCTACCGGACAATTAACGCGGTTGCTGAGAGATTTGGGCATAGCTGCCAAAATCATCAACAGGGAGGTGAATATGGCGGGGCTGGTCAATATCATAGGCGTAGCCAACGTTGAAAACCAATCGGGTGATGAAGTCAAAAAACTCGATATTTTTGCCAATGAAAGAATGATGGAATGCCTGACCATGAGCGGCGAAGTTTGTGGCATTGCATCTGAGGAACTGGAGGATTTTGTGAAAGTTCCCAAAATTTCGGGAAAAGACTCCAATTACGTGGTGATTATCGATCCATTGGACGGTTCTTCCAACATAGATGTCAACGTAAGTGTGGGAACCATTTTCAGTATTTTCAGGAGAAAGTCACCTGCCGCCGGCGATTGTGATATTCACGATTTTTTACAGAAAGGATCAGAATTGGTAGCAGCGGGATATGTGTTGTACGGAACTTCCACCATTCTGGTTTATACCACAGGAGAAGGGGTGAATGGCTTTACTCTCGATCCTAGCATTGGTGAATTTTGTTTGTCACATCCCAATATAAAGATCCCGGAGAGGGGCGATTACTACTCCGTCAACCAGGGTTATTACCTCAAATTTGATCTCGAAATGAGGCGATACATCGACCATTGCTCAGATTTAAATCTGGGATTGCGATACATTGGAAGCATGGTTTCAGACATACACAGGATCATGTTTCACGGGGGCATATTTTTGTATCCCAGCACAAGGAAATATCCAAAAGGAAAGTTGCGGTTGTTATATGAGTGCGCACCCATTTCCATGATTGTTGAACAGGCAGGTGGCGCATCTATGGATTGCAACCTGAAAAGAATTCTGGACCTTGAGCCCGGCTCATTACACGAGAGATGTACCGTTGTGATGGGCAGCCCGGCAATGGTCAAGGAAATGAAAGAATTTATTGAAAAATACAGCGCCCCTAAATAATACGTGATGGCAATGAATGCCTGAAATAACCGATAAGGAAGTACAGCAAAAGACAATTCGGATTATATTTGGTAATCATTTTACCTCTATATCCATTTAGCGTGCACACATTCAAAGGATTATCCATCCTAAAACTTACATCCATCCTGCTGGTGATTTTGAGTTTTTCACCCACTATCTTGAAATCTCAAATTATAAATGATACTACCCTTCAATGGGTGGCTTATTTGCTGCCCAAAGACACCTTTGTGTATCATATCAATCAAAAGCACATCAAATTAAAAGGGACTGATACAACTACCGTATTGTCTTACGACTATGACCTTACCCTTGAAGTTTTGGACAGCGCAAAGTCTGAATTCAAAATCAAAGGACTTTATTCCAATTTTAATGTGGTTAAGGCAGATCCATTAACTTCAGAAATCATAAAAGCCGGCGAAGGACTTGAAGTGCTTTACAGTACCAACAATTTCGGTGCCTTTAAAGAAATTCTCAATGCCGGGCAAATAAGTGACAGAATCAACAAAACTTATGGGCAGCTCGATAAAAAAATGGGTAAGGATGCTCTGGCCGGTAAACTTATCAAAGGGATCATGGATCAATATGCCACCAAAGAAGGTATTGAGGCCCACGGCATAGATGAAATACAGTTTCTGCATACAGGCATTGGATATCAATATGTACTTGGCAAGGATTACGAAGAAGATTACCAAACCAAAGGGATTTTTACCCATCAGAAAGTAGATGCCATTCGTACTTTCAGGTTGCTGGAGATGGACAGCATTGAAAAAACCGGCATGATCAAAGTGACCACCGATTTTGACAGCAATCAAATGCGCAATGAAACCATCCAATGGCTTAAATCATCCTTGAAAAAAGAAGAACAGCTGACTTTTAAAGAAGATAATGTTCCCCCCATGTTTGTCCAAAGCAGACTGGTCAATTTGTTTCATTATGACTATGGCTGGAGTTTATATGCCTACCACATCAAAGAAACAGAAGCGGGTGATTCCATTACCCAGGAGATCACGGAGATTGCCCTTAAGTAGCCTTGGGTAACCTGTGTTACCACCTAAGGAACAGGGTTCATTTACCTTTGCAAAATGGAAGCAACGCAAAACTTAAAATTTTGGAATGACGCCAGATTTCTGGGGTTGCTGTGTCTTACCCTTGGCCTTGCTCCTTTCTTTCCGGAGCCCCATATTTGGGGAAAAATCAGGTGGATATTGGGAGGGGCCCATGGCATGAAGGCCCTGGATTATTTTGATTTTTTGATGCATGGTACACCCTGGTTTCTATTGGTAAGACTGGGCCTAATGACGCTATACCATCGCTTAAAGGAAAATACCAGACTGCAGGCACATCAGGATTGACTTGTTTGTTCTGAAGTAACAAATGGAAGAACACATTGTGTGTTCATTTTACTTCGGAGGAATTACTTATGGCAATATCTTTTTATTCCCTCTCCCAGCCTATTTTCTTTTTGGATAAATAATAAACACCTGCCAGTCCTCCCAAAACAAAGAGGATCGAAATATACTGCGCCTGTGACCAATCCAGTCCCATAAAGTCATATCGGTCGTTGACCCTTATTTGCTCGATGAAAAAGCGCTCGATGCCGTTAAAGATCATGTAAATGAAAAACAGCATACCCGCAATTTTAATGCGATGGCGAATAGCGTATAAGATGCCGAAACCGATGAGTGAAATAACCGTTTCATAAATGGGTGTTGGGTAAACACCGGGTTCCAATTGGTGGCAGTAACGCATACCACAAATCATTTTACACCTTTCTTCTATGGTTCCTTTTGCAGCGGATATAAGATCGGCATTGCAACCTGCTACCGTCACTCCATCATTGGAAACATTGTTGGGATAATGATATGACCAAAGCCAATCCGGTAAGAACCACCAGGATGGTTGTGCTGCCGCTACGATACCCCAATCGCCGTCACCTGAAATCTGACATCCAATTCTGCCAATGGCATAACCCAACAAAATGCCCATACCGGCAATGTCCATCATGTACACGGGCTTAATACCATTGCGTTTTACATACCAATATACAGATGCGAAAGCCAGGATCAAACCTCCATAAACAGTAAGTCCACTGCCTGAAAACAATTGGCCCAGGGGGTCTCGCAAGAAATCATCCATGTTTTCAAAGATGGAGAACAACCTCGCTCCTACTACCCCACTCAATGCAGCAATCAGAATGATGTCCATCGTTTTGGTGTGGGGATAAACGGTAAGTTTTGCCGGTTCTTTTCCCAAATCCCTTTTTTGTTCGGTGAAATACAAAAACAAGCCATAGGCAAGCCCGGCCAATATACCGATGGCCCAATTTCCTTTGGACGAAAAAAGGATAGAAGCAGGATCGGCCTTAAAATCAGCAAAATGACTGTAGATATATGGAAACTTGGCTCCCATGATCAAAACCACTACAGCATTAAGTGCCAAATCCTGAATAGAAGCCCTTTTTTTCAAGGGGTTGTCCTTCTCCATTGGCAAGATCAATCCCAACCCTTCGAGTCGTTGCAATTCACTTTTCAACAGCCAGGCACAAGCCAAAAAAGCCATACCCAGCATCAATCCGAAACTTTTGAAAACGGATGTCCAGTTGTCAACCGGTGTGCCAAAAACATCGTGGAAAAAATAGGAAAGATCTGGATACATAGAGTCAAATATTTACACGAAGATAGCCGTTTTTATACACTTGTGAAAAAGATCGTCTTACCTTGAAATTTTAAGAAAACAGTAACTAAAGCTTCATTAAACCACAGCCCGTTATTGCCATCAAAGAAGCAAATTACACAACATGAAAACGACCTTTCAATTTATTTTAGCTTCTGCAATGCTGATTGTAGTATCTTTTATACCCAACCAGGCCGCCGGCCAAAGAGGTAGACAAGATATACCCGACCTCACCGAAGAACAGCGCGTTGAAATGAGAAAACTCAAAGATGAACATTTCATGGAACGCAACCGCATAGCCGATCGCATGCGCAACGACCGAATGGAGATGCGCAAAAAATACGATCAACGCCTGTGCAATATTCTTTCAGAAAAACAATATTATGCTTTCAGACAAAAGGCCAAAAACAAAGCTTTGAAAAGAAAAGGCATGGGCCAACGCGGTGGAGGACGCAAAGGAAGAGGCTTCCACAGAGGACAAAGAGCCTTCTGATTTTTAGGGGCTTATCCTAAAATGGCAATGATTTGCGATGCCAATTCACCACCTACTTTTTCCTGGGCTTCTGAAGTGGAGGCCCCGGTGTGAGGGGTCAATGAAATCTTAGGATGCGTCAGTAAATCTTTGCGGGGTGTGGGCTCACCCACAAACACGTCGAGGCCGGCTCCTCCCAAATGACCACTGTTTAAGGCAGATAACAAGGCGTCTTCGTCTACTACTCCACCGCGTGCGGCGTTGATGACGAATGCGCCTTTTTTCATTTTTGAAAACTCGGCTTCTCCCAGGATGGGTTCTGAGAGTCCGGGAACGTGCAAGGTAACAAAATCAGCATTGGCCAAAACTTCGTCCAATAAGGATTTGGTGATGGTAACTCCCATTTGGTGCGCTGCATTTCCCACCTGGATGTTGATTTGGTCCACATAGGGATCAAAAGCCAACACATTCATACCCATGCCGATGGCCATTTTGGCTGCTTCCTGTCCGATTCTTCCCATGCCGATGATACCCAGGGTCTTGCCTTCCAATTCTACGCCTGCAGCAAATTGCTTTTTCAAGTCGTTGAAATGACTGTCTCCCGTTTCGGGCATAGCTCTGTTGGAGGCGTGTACAAATCTCGAAAGGGCAAAAATATGGGCAAAAGCAAGCTCTGCAACCGATCTTGAAGAAGCCGCCGGCGTATTTACCACCGCAATGCCTTTGGATTTGGCGTATTCAACATCAATATTGTCCAGCCCAACACCGCCTCTGGCTATCACCTTGAGATTGGGTGCAGCATCGATCTGTTCTTTTCTCACTTTGGTGGCACTTCGCACGCAGATGGCATCGTATTCATTCAGTCGGTTGACCAATTCTTCCTGAGGAATTTTGTTCATGTCCACGGTATAACCTGCGTTTTCCAGCATTATTTTACCGGAAGCCTCGATACCATCATTTACCAATATTTTTCTCATAATTTACCTGATTTTTTAAAATATTAATACAAAATTAGGTCAACGCAAGTTCATTTTCCAAATTTTGTTCTGAATGAATTGTTAAGCTATCATTTCAGGGCTTCTGATACCACCCTACCAATGCTGCCACTTGGGACCTGGATGTGCAACAAAGCAGCGATGGTTGGCGCAAAATCGGTCATAGCATACCGCTCGTAAGTTTTTCCCTGCCTGATGCCCCAGCCATAAAAAAGCATAGGGATATGACTATCGTAATTGTACCAAAGACCATGGCTTGTGCCCGTCAACCAGCCATCGATCCATGCGGCTTCAAGTAAAACCTGAATATGGCCGCTTCGATCCGGATGAAATCCATTGATGAGCATTTCTTTTACCTGATGTGGCAGTGCTTCATTGGCAAGATTATGAAGAGGGAATGCGTGATGTATGCCCTTCACCGTTTTCAATTCGTCTATGATAAAATTCTCTAACCTTCTCACATCAAAGCCCGCTTCTTTTATGGCCTCTTTATCCAGGTAAAGCTGGTAGTTTTGTTCTGAAAGGATGGCGTCTTTTATGCCAAATTGCTGCAGGATTTTATCGTTTATATCCACAATGGTTTTGGAACTGTTCCATTGACCGGCGGGGACTTTGTTGTCCATCAAAAAGCCGGGCACATGCGCAACACCATGGTCTGCGGTAAGGAATACGGTATATTTACCGTTACCAACTTTTTCATCTAAAAAGGAGAGGAGTAATTCGAGTTCTTTATCCAACCTCAAATAAGTATCTTCCGCTTCGATAGAATTGGGCCCAAACTGGTGGCCAACGTAATCGGGTGATGAAAAACTGACAGCCAGAAAATCGGTAATATCATCTTGTCCCATCATATAATTTTCCAAAGCCAATTTGGCAACCTCAGCTGTCATGGTGTTGCCCCAGGGAGTTGAAGCCATGATGCTGTTTCCCTTTTTGCCCAATGAATCGAGTTTGTAGGGAAATGAGGAAGAATGATATCCCTTGTACTTTCCTTCATATATGTTCTCATCCTTATCGCTTTGCACATACGTTTCTTTGGGATAGAGTGTTCCCCAGTTCTGTTTGAAAAGTCGCTCGACCGGCTTTCCCTCGTTGTATTTTATCAACCAGTCGGGCAAAGCATCCATGTAATGGGAAGAAGATATCCATCGGCCAATGGAAGCATCAAACCAAAATGCCGCATCTGCCGTATGGCCTGCCGGAAAAATGGCTCCCCGGTCTTTGATACAAACGCCTACTACCTTGCTTCTGAAATTGGTGGCTAATTTTAGCTCATCGCATATAGATGTAACTTTGAGGTTGGCCGGACTCTGACGACCGTTGCTTTTATGATCGGTGCCAATTGGTTTTGCCAATGAATCTTCAGAGCAGTACACCACTCTTTTATCCTTCATGTCGTACCAATTATTGCCTGCAATGCCATGGATGGCTGGAACCGAACCCGTATAAACACAGGTATGGCCCGCAGCTGTTACGGTCGGCGCATAAGGGATATAAGTTTGCTCTGCAGTGAAACCTTCATTGAGCAAGCGCTTGAATCCTCCACTGCCGTATCTGTCGTAGTATCGGTATAAGTAGTCCCATCGCATTTGGTCCACGACTATGCCCACCACCAGCTTGGGTCTGGCTAACGTATTGGGAACCGTGGTTTTTTTTGTCTGGCTAAAAAAGACAGCGGGCAGCATCAGCAGACCATAAACAAGAAATGCAGTCAAGCGCATTAGAAAGTATTTCCTGCAAAAATAATGCTTTTACAACGGTATCATTTTAAATCCGTGTTGCGATAACCTTAATAATGAGGTGCAAACAGTAATATCTATATTTTTATAACTTGTTTTATACCTAATTTACGGTACATCGCCGCATCTCTTTACCCACCACACTCAATATGGAAGCAATATCCAATGGCAGTTACTTACTGAAAATCAGTGATGGGGAAAATGTAAGCTGGATGCCATTGATCATAGCCCACTAGTTAAAATATAAAAAGGGCGTTCATGGTATTTGAACGCCCTTTGTTTTTATCAGTCTATCTTGTGCTATTCCGTCACCACCACTGCCCCACTCCCACTTTTACCGGCAGCCTGTACCTTATAAAAATACATACCTCCAACGCTTACCGGCAAACTCACAGGATTGTGCTGTGCACCTTTATAAACCACACTGCCCATGCTGTTGTATAGGGTGAGGTCAAAGTCTGCTTCCCAGCCCTCAAACCAAAGTGTGGTGTTGAGGGTACAAGGGTTGGGATAGACACCGTTGGCAGTTATGGTGGCGTGCCACTGTTGTGTGCCGGAAGTGCAGGAGGCGAGAATTTCTTCGCGGGTGTTGCAGCCGGGGGCGTTGCCTGATAAATTGGCTTCATGATTTGGGTTCTCAAGGTAAGAACAAAGAAAATCTGATTTACACAATGTAAGTTTTTCATTATTAGCAAACTTTATGAACTTAATATAAGAGGTATCCACATTATCAAAACCAACAATGTTATCCAATTCCTGGTTTCTATTTAACAAAATTCCTCTCACTTTTTTCAAATTGGAAAATTCACTAATTGATTTTACTTTGCCAGTTTGTAATGTGAAATTAATCCATTGTGTGGAATCGCCATTTTGGTCACCTCTTATTTCATGTAAAGACCAAAAGCCACCAATGGATTCTAAATCGAAAGCGTTTAATGTTAAACTGGCATCAATATATTTCAATTTATCAAAGCCATCAATAACTTTTAATTTGTTGCCACCGTCTATAACAAAATTATAAAGACAACTGTCCAAAGTACGAAAGCCATTTATGGAGGTAATGTTACTATTGTTACGCATTAGAAACTGTCCCTTTATTACCCTTAATTCATCAAATGCTGAAACAGCATTTAAACTCCCACACTCACTGATGTGCAAACTGCCATCTACCCGTTTCAGATTCTTAAATTTGGGCAATGTTTTGAGGCGGCCCAGATTGGAAAATTGGAAAAAACCGCCAATGTACTCAAGTGAATCCATTTCACTCATTTTCTCTAAATTACTTAAAGAAGAAAATTGGCAGTCACCCGATATAGATTTTAACTTTGAAAAAGCATTAATTTCCAAAAGATTGTTTCGGAAAATAAAAAGACTTTTTAGGTTTAGTAGGTCATTAAATGCAGCAATAAATTTTAATGAGTCATTATATGAAATAGCCATATCGTCGCAACTTTTCAGATTATCAAACCCAATTAATTGTTCCATTCTTTTATTTCCACTTACACCTAACTTACCGACAATACTTATATTACCAAAACCACTAAGTTCTTTTAATCTAGAATTCCCAGTTATATTCAAATTTTCACAAGTAAAAATTGAGTCAAACCCAGAAATTAATACTAATTTATGGTTATTAGTAATTTCAACAGTTCTAGTATATTTAAGCTTATTAAAGGAACTCAAATAATAAATTGAATCATTTTGACCAATAACCAATCTGCCTAAAATGGTATCAACCCCGCTTAATCCAACTATAGACTTCAAATTTTTTGTGTAGTTTATAATCAAATCCCTGTTAACCTTTTTAATTCCGTACAATGAATCCAGGTTGGTGACATTACTACCTAAGATTGTAAGAGAACCATCTAAGATTGAACACCCCGGATACAAAATATTAAAACTGTCCACTCTGCTTTGAGTGCGGAATAAAAAATTTCCTGTACATACTGTTTGGCCAAAACCATTAATACTAATTATTAAGTAAACTACTTGAACTAGCCTTTTAACAAGATACTTCATATCAATTACAATTTTTATCCTTTTTAAAGGGAATTGATGTATATGAAGTAGATACAGTCTGTTGACAATATGGAGTAATCGGACAATTTAATGGCAGACATTGGACATTATCAGGTGCAGCATTTAAACTAATAAACTCAATACTGCTATTTAGAAAATAATGCCCATGAACAACTGCTTCATTTTTTTTACAAATCTCAAGATCATCAAAATTTGCATATTGAATGCCAAGATTAGTTGCAAGTTGGTACATTTCCTGAATGAGCAGACCAACACCATATGAGGTATTACTTATGGGTCCGTTAGGAAAAACATATTCATATTCTATACCATTTAATTTATAGGTAACAGATTTTACACAACCAAATGCATTATAGTAATCAGTAAAACATACCCAATAACTGCAAGGGCCAGAGCCACAACCTGTTTCAGGAATATAGATATTCCTGATGTATGTATGTACAATATCATTGTTAGAATCAAAGTACTTAAGCGTTACAGTATAATAGCCTGGATCTTCATAGCAAGTATGTGAAACAACATTTTCCCCAGGTATAGAATAAACATAATCTTTATTGTTACCCATATCAACTTCCCAAGTAAGACCCTGAATTTCTTCTACGCAGACCGTTACGCAACATCCTTCACCAACCATATAGTTACAAAATCCGCCATCACAATCTCCTGGATCTACTTGGGTACAAATTTTTGAAGTACACCCATTTTGATCAATTATTGTAAGACAAACAGTAAATGGACCATAGTTGGAGAACTTATATATTGGTGTTTCGTTTTGTGAAAAAGACTCATCCCCAAAATCCCAAAAATAGGACGTAGCAGTATAGCCGGAATTCAAAATAAAAGTAAAACTAAAAGTACACGAGTTTTCATCTTCAGGGGTAGCAATCACTTGTCTTAAAGCATTGGAAGTACATGTCTCGACCCCAGCATTTACCTTTGATGGAATTAAAAACATTGAAAATAATAATAGAACCAGATAGTGCTTCAAATGTGAAAAAGCGCTAAATTCTTGCGTTCTTGCGTTCTTGCGTTCTTGCGTTCTTGCGTTCTTGCGTTCTTGCGTTGGGAGTGGTTGGATTTATAAACATAGCATAAAATTTAAATAGTAAATAATAATTATAACAATGTAAAATTATACACAATTTTCAATCA
>CALJKQ010000204.1 GCA_937973565.1 uncultured Saprospiraceae bacterium
ACCGCTCACCGAGAACCGCTCACCGAGAACCGCTCACCGAGAACCGCTCACCGAGAACCACTCACCGAGAACCGCTCACCGAGAACCGCTCACCGAGAACCGCTCACCGCTTATCGGACAGCGGACAGCCGACAGCGGTGAGCGGACAGCGGTGAGCGGACAGCCGACAGCCGACAGCGGTGAGCGGACAGCCGACAGCCGACAGCGGACAGCCGATTCACTGTAGATGATTAATAAGCTTGTATAACATTGCAGAAATTCTATCTGCTAGTTCATTGAGAACTTTGTATTCATCTGAATTTAAGAAGCCAAGCATCAAAGCAATTTCTAAATGAGACATAGTTTCAATGGTTGAACCACGGGCTATGTTGAGAAAATGTTTAAACTCATTTCTACCTAGTCGTCCTTTACCTTCTGCGATATTGGCACAAATTGAAACACTCGCTCTTCGCAATTGGTTTGTCAATCCATACATTTCATTGCTTGGAAATTGAGATGTGAAGTGATAGGTTTTTTTTACCAAAAGCATGGCTAATTTCCACACCTCCAGATTTCGGTGATTGTTTTCTTTTTTCATAGCAAATTTTTCACCTCAAACACATTTTCAATGAAAAAAGTTCCTTTTACCGCTCACGGCTTACTGACAACCGCTTACCGAGAACCGCTCACCGAGAACCGCTCACCGAGAACCGCTCACCGAGAACCGCTCACCGAGAACCACTCACCGAGAACCGCTCACCGAGAACCGCTCACCGAGAACCGCTCACCGCTTATCGGACAGCGGACAGCGGTGAGCGGACAGCGGTGAGCGGACAGCGGACAGCCGACATCAGACAGCCGACAGCGGTGAGCCGTGAGCCGTGAGCGGACAGCCGACAGCCGCCAGCCGCCATCGGACAGCCGAAAGCCGCCAGCCGCCCGCACATTTTGAAACCCAACATCCACATCATCCATATCAGTGACATTGGTCACATCTCCATTTTTACCCTTTTTCTACTTTTACTTTATCAATCAATGATGTGGTATGACAACAGAGAATATCGGGGTGCAATTGCTGTGCAAACATTGCAATGACCCAGTAATCGGTGCGCCCTATACTTACAAAGAAGAGTCTTTTTGCTGTCTTGGCTGTAAAACGGTGTACGAAGTATTGGATCAAAACAATCTTTGCGACTACTACAACCTGGCCGATAACCCCGGATTTTCTCTGAAATCAAAATCCAAAGAACAATACGAATACCTCGATGAGCAAATCATCATTGATCGCCTGACCCGACCCATATCTCCGCAACTTTCGCTGGTGGTACTCCAACTGCCTCAAATCCACTGTTCTTCGTGTGTCTGGCTGTTGGAAAAACTGTACCGCTTTCACGATGGCATTTTCGCCTCCAAAGTAGATTTCCTAAGGAAAGAGGTGGAGATTAGGTATAACCCATCCATCATCTCTCTGCGCAAAATCGTGGAAATTTTAGATTCTATTGGCTACAAACCCCTTATCGAATTGGAAGAACATGCCGACAAGGGTTATGATGAAAAACTCAAAATCAGGATCGGCGTTGCGGGCTTTGCCTTTGGCAATATCATGCTTTTCAGTTTTCCGGAATACCTGGGTCTCGAAGATCCTTATTTCAGGCTTTGGTTTGGTTACCTCAACCTCGTTTTAAGTCTGCCGGTCGTCTTTTATTCGGGATTTGAATATATCCGGCTGGCGTGGTATAGCCTCAAATACAAGAGTTACGATATCAACATTCCACTCGCCCTGGGGATTTTGGTGATGTTTTTTACCAGCATTTATCAGGTGACCACAGGTACGGGAGCCGGCTACATCGATAGTCTCGCGGGCCTGGTTTTCTTTCTGTTAATCGGCAAATGGTACCAGCAGCGCAGCTATCACTACCTTTCTTTTGAAAGGGACTATAAATCTTATTTTCCCATTTCCACCACCCGGATCACCAAAGGGAAAATGGCGGAAATCAGTATTGAAAACATTGCCGAAGGAGATGAGCTGTTGATCAAAAACAACCAGATCATTCCGGTAGATGGCGTTCTTACTTCAGACAATACCAGCATTGATTATAGCTTTGTTACGGGAGAAGAAGTTCCGGTGGTAGTGCTCCAGGGCGAAAAGATATTTGCGGGAGGCAAACTCAAAGACCGCACCATGACTATGGTAGCCTCACGCAAGGTAAAAAATTCATACCTGGTGAGTCTGTGGAACGACGCTGCCTTCCATCGAAACAGCGATGCTTACCAAACCCTCACCGATCGCCTGAGTAGGTATTTTACCCTTGCCATTTTATTGGTAGCCTCTGCCGGCTTTGTGTATTGGTATCCAAAATCTTTCGACAATGCCATCACATCCTTTACTTCTGTGCTCATTGTGGCATGTCCATGTGCTATAGCCCTCACGGGGCCTTTTCTGTATGGCAATCTGCTGCGACTATTGTCCAGAAGGGGGATATTTTTGAGAAACGCTCAGGTAGTAGATAAGGCTGCAGGCATCGATCATGTTGTATTCGACAAAACGGGCACCGTTACCACCCAATTGGAAAAGGAATTGTATTACCATGGCAAACACCTCAGCCAGGAGGAGAGAAGCCTGGTACATGCCCTTGCCTTTCAATCGGTCCATCCCCTCAGCTCCGCCATTGAAAAAAACCTCAGGCAGGAAGAGATTCTGGAAGTCACCAACTACGAAGAAGTGGAGGGCAAAGGCACGTCCTGCATTTGCCGTGGAAAGCTCGTCAAAATGGGCAGTGCCTCCTTTACAGGTGCAGAACCATCTCCTTCGGGTGAAACAAGGGTGTATATATCCATAGATGGTAAAGTTTTGGGTTACTTCATTTTTAAAAACCAGTATAGAGATGGTTTCAAAGCCGTTGTCTCTAATTTTACCGCAGCCGGCAAAAGCATTTCCCTGCTATCAGGTGACAATGACAAAGAAAAATCGCGCCTTATCGAATTGCTGGGTGAGGGTATAGACATGCAATTCAACCACGATCCCCACCAGAAAATGCAATACATCCAGCAATTGCAGTCAGGCAGCACAGTGGCCATGATCGGAGATGGCCTCAATGATTCGGGAGCCCTAAAGCAAAGCGACCTGGGCATTGTGGTTACCGAAGGCACCAACAATTTTACCCCGGCCAGTGATATCATATTCCGCGCAGAAAAATTCACTTCATTACCCGATTTTTTTGACTTGAGTAAGAAAGCCCATTGGATCATAGGGGGTGCCTACATTATTGCCATCCTTTACAATGTGATAGGCTTGAGTTATGCTGTTGAGGCTGCTTTGAGTCCGGTAGTGGCTGCCATACTCATGCCGCTGAGTTCCCTGACGATCGTCATTTACACAGTATCAGCTTCCGCTTTGCTCGTGCGATGGAAAATGCCTAAATATGAGGATTTGAAATAGTGTAATGAGTTGGTATACATAATGTTAAACGCGTTATTCGATCAATTTTCAAAGGAAAATTGAAGTTCCCGGAAACTAAAAAAAATGAAAAATCAATGACCATAATCATCAAAATTGATTACGATCAATAAAAACCATGATGGGTGTCATGAGGGTGGTGAAGGGTCAATTGTAGTTTTACACCAGTTTAAATTATCGTGATGAAAATCATATTTGTATTAATTGCATTAAGTCTGTTGTTGGCCGTCGGCTTCCTAATCTCTTTTTTATGGGCGGTGAAGACGGGTCAGTTCAAGGACGACTATACGCCCTCGATACGAATATTACACGATGACAACCATTCCATCAGTAAAAAACAAAACTAAAGAATATGGCTTTACCGGAAAAATTTTATTACGACAATAAAATTGTGAAGCAGTTTGCTTTTGCAACAGCTCTTTGGGGCGTTGTGGGCATGCTGGCAGGTCTGTGGGCAGCACTTCAGTTGGCTTTCCCTGCACTCAATTTTTCAACAGCGGAGGTAACCTTTGGAAGGTTAAGACCGCTGCATACCAATGCGGTTATCTTTGCTTTTGTGGGCAACGGTATCTTCATGGGTGTTTACTATTCACTCCAGCGTCTGCTCAAGGCCAGGATGTTTTCGGATGTGCTGTCTCAAATCCACTTTTGGGGCTGGCAGTTGATCATTGTATCTGCTGCTATCACGCTTCCACTGGGTTTAACAACTTCCAAAGAATATGCTGAATTGGAGTGGCCTATTGACATTGCCATCACACTGGTGTGGGTTGTTTTTGGCATCAACATGTTCGGCACATTAATTAAAAGAAGAGAGAGACACTTGTACGTTGCCATTTGGTTTTACATAGCCACCTGGGTTACCGTAGCTATGCTGCACATTGTCAACAGTCTTGAGTTGCCGGTTAGCATGTTTAAATCCTATTCAATTTTTGCCGGTGTACAGGATGCCCTGGTGCAGTGGTGGTATGGACACAATGCTGTGGCTTTTTTCCTTACAACACCCTATCTGGGTCTCATGTACTACTTCCTCCCAAAGGCAGCCAACAGACCGGTTTATTCTTATAGATTGTCCATTATTCACTTTTGGGCACTCATCTTCCTGTACATCTGGGCTGGCCCTCACCACTTGTTGTACACTTCACTTCCTGACTGGGCACAGTCATTGGGTATGGTTTTCTCATTAATGCTGATTGCACCATCCTGGGGTGGTATGCTCAACGGTTTACTTACACTTAGAGGTGTATGGGATAAAGTGAGAGAAGAACCCGTGCTTAAATTTATGGTAGCCGCGGTTACCGCTTATGGTATGGCCACTTTCGAAGGCCCTATGCTTTCCATTAAGAGCGTCAATGCTATTAGCCACTACACCGACTGGACCGTAGCTCACGTTCACGTTGGTGCTTTGGGTTGGAATGGTATGTTGACCTTTGCTGTACTTTACTTCCTCATTCCTGTTCTTTTCAGAACCAAATTGTATTCTGTAAAATTGGCCAACTGGCACTTCTGGATTGGAACCATGGGTATTATCTTCTATGCGGTTCCAATGTACTGGGCAGGATGGACCCAATCACTGATGTGGAAGGAATTTACACCAGATGGTTTCCTTAGGTACTCTAACTTCCTGGAAACTGTTACTCAATTATTCCCGATGTATGTTACAAGGGCAATTGGAGGTTCTATTTTCTTGATTGGAGTATTTATCATGGTTTATAATTTGATAAAAACTGCCCAGCAGGGAAGTTTTGAAGCAAATGAACCGGCAGAAGCACCTCCACTGGAGCCGTATATTGGCCACAAAGGCGAACACTGGCACAGATGGATCGAAGGCCGTCCCATGCAGATGTTGGTTGCTGCATTGGTAGCTGTGGCGATAGGAGGAATTATAGAGATTGTACCATTATCTACAATTGAAAGTAATGTTCCTAAAATTGCTTCCGTGAAACCCTATACGCCTCTTGAATTGGAAGGTCGCGATATCTACATCAGAGAAGGCTGTTACAACTGTCACTCTCAAATGATCAGACCTTTCCGCTCCGAGACAGAGAGATACGGTGAATATTCCAAGTCCGGTGAATTTATTTACGATCACCCATTCCAATGGGGATCCAAGAGAACCGGTCCGGATTTGCACCGGGTGGGTGGCAAATATCCCGATAGCTGGCACTACAACCACATGTACGAGCCTGTGTCTATCAGTCCGGGATCCATCATGCCTCCATATCCTTGGTTGATCAAAGCAGATTTGAATACGGACTATACAGCTTCAAAAATTTCTGCTATGCGATCTCTGGGCGTTCCTTATCCTGCAGGATACGAAAACCTGGCTTTGGCTGACCTTCAAAAGCAAGCCAAGCAGATTGCAGACAATCTTCGTAAAGATAAAATCAATCCAGACGGTCTTGAGCAAAAGGAAATCATTGCGCTCATCGCTTATCTGCAAAGACTGGGTACCGATATCAAGTTGAATAAATAATTGATCACTCGTAAAAAAAAATAAATTATGTTCAAGCATTTATTATCATCATCAGCGGGGGATCTCAACTGGATGGGCGTCTTTGCCCTGGTAACCTTCTTTATCATATTTTTTGCGATTTTTTTTCAGGCAGTTCTTGTAAAAAAGGACTATGTGAAGTATATGTCCAAGATGCCCCTGGAAGACGGTCACATTCAAAATTCAAAACAATAAACCATGACTAAGCGATATATTTTCACAATTGGAGTTTTGTTTTCTACGGTGGTTGGCGCCATTGCTCAGGATGCCGCGGCTGCAGAAGCCACTGCTCCGGCTCAGAATGCCGATCTCAGCGACTGGGCATACAATAACATCTTCCTCATTCTGGCAGCTCTTATCGTCATCCTTACCCTCCTCATGCTGTATCGTGTTATGGGTTTGATGATCGACATGCAAAGGGCAAGATTTATCCAGGAGCATGGACTCGAGGCAGCGGAGAAAGCCAATATGCTCCAACCGGAGTCTGTTTGGAAGCGCTTTTACAAGTCTTTAACCAAAGCTACACCTCTCGAAAAAGAACAGGATATCGATCTGGGACACGACTACGATGGTATCAGGGAACTGGACAATGCGCTTCCTCCCTGGTGGGTATGGATGTTTTACCTCACCATCTTGTTCTCTGGTGTATATCTCTGGTGGTACCACTGGTCTTCCAATGGAATTGACCAGATTAAAGAATATGAGATGGCAATGGAAGAAGGTCAAAAAGTCAAAGATGCCTACCTGGCAAAAATGGCAGATGCCATCAATGAGAATACGGTAACCGCAGCTACGGCTTCTGCAGATCTCGATGCCGGTAAAGCTACTTTTAAAACCTATTGCGCTGCTTGTCACCTGGAAACCGGTGCCGGCAATGTAGGTCCTAACCTTACCGACGAATATTGGATCCATGGTGGCGGAATCAAAAACGTTTTCAAAACCATCAAATACGGTGTACCTGCCAAGGGTATGATTTCCTGGAAGGATCAGCTCAGACCTTCTGAAATGAAAAACGTGGCAAGTTACATCCTCACATTGCAAGGAACCAATCCACCCAATCCAAAAGAACCCCAGGGCGAAATTTGGAAGGAAGATGCAGCAGCAGCTAATCCTGCCGCTACCGACACAACTCAAACCAAATAAAACCGTAGGCAGGCCGGCGATTTGCCGGCCTGCTTTTGCTTAACCTGAGCAACAAAAAAAGGTGAATTATGACAACAGAGAGAAAAGAAACCACCGAGGATTTTATTTACGCTACCGAAGAATTCAGAGATTCCATTGCCACGGTTACCAAAGAAGGAAAAAGAATCTGGCTCTATCCTAAAAAACCATCGGGACGGTTTTTCAATTATCGGAAAATCGTAAGCTACTTCTTATTAATACTTCTTTTTGGAATGCCTTTCCTCAAAATCAATGGCAATCCTTTTATGATGTTCAATGTGCTGGAAAGAAAATTTGCTCTTTTTGGCGTCGTCTTCCATCCGCAGGATTTTCACTTGTTTTTGTTTACCATGCTTACGATGCTGGTATTCATCATCCTGTTTACCGTTATTTTCGGAAGATTGTTCTGCGGCTGGGTCTGCCCACAGACCATCTTTATGGAAATGGTTTATCGTCGCATTGAATATTTTATTGAAGGCGACTGGAATGCCCAAAAGAAACTGAATGAGGGTCCTTGGACGACTCAAAAACTCTTTAAGAAAACCATTAAACAAATACTGTTTTTTGGTATTGCTGTTTTAATCGCCAATACCTTTCTCAGTTATTTGATAGGTTACGAGGAAGTTTATAAAATTGCCTCTGATCCCATTGCCCAGCACTTGGGAGGCTTTGTGGCGATGATTGTTTTTTCATTCCTTTTTTATGGTGTGTTCGCTTTTATGAGAGAGCAGGTTTGCACAACCATCTGTCCATATGGCAGATTACAGGGTGTGATCCTGGATCTTAACTCTATTGTCATTTCCTATGACTGGAAAAGAGGTGAACCTCGTGGTAAAATCAAGAAGGGAGCAGAAGAAGATACTTCCATCCAAAGAGGAGATTGTGTAGACTGCGGACTTTGTATAAAAGTTTGTCCCACCGGCATCGACATCAGAAACGGCACCCAGTTGGAATGTGTCAACTGTACAGCGTGTATTGATGTTTGCGATGAAGTAATGGTCAAGACCAAAAGACCCACAGGCTTGATCCGATATGACAGCCACAATGGCATAGCCAAAGGCGAACGAAAAATCTTTACACCCAGAACCATTGCATATAGCATTGTACTATTGGCCTTGATTGTGGTTAACTTCATATTACTGGGCAACAGATCCGATGTGGAGGTCTTGATACTGCACACACCGGGCACTCTGTTCCAGACTTCGCCGGATGGCTCTATTAGTAATTTATATAACTATACGCTTATCAATAAAACCAGCGAGGTGCAACACATCAGCCTTACCACCGATCATCCACACGCCAGCCTCGAATTTGTGGGTGTTAAAGACCTGGTAGTGCCCAAAGATTCAACCGTACATGGTTCCATGTTCATTAGAATACCCGAAAAAGAACTCAAAGACCGCAAAACAGAAATCGACATTATTGTGAAAAGCAATGCTGACACAGAAGTAGTAGAAACCAATTTCTTAGGACCCTTTAAATAACTGATCATGAAATTCAACTGGAGACACGGCATCGCTCTC
>CALJKQ010000205.1 GCA_937973565.1 uncultured Saprospiraceae bacterium
ATGGCCGTAGAAAAGTTTTCACCATCTCTGTACAATGCACTGGGTATCTTCCTTCCTTTGATTACGGTAAACTGTGCCATCCTGGGCGCAGCTCTTTTTATGGTTGCCAGAGAATATGGATTTGCTGAATCTGTGGTTTATGGCATTGGTTCAGGCTTTGGCTGGTTTATTGCCATAGTATTGATGGCTGCCATCCGGGAAAAAATGCGATATAGCCAGGTTCCACCTGCATTAAGAGGTTTGGGAATGGCATTCCTTTTGACTGCTTTTCTGGGCATGGCTTTTATGAGCCTGATGGGCATCAATCCGGCGACGTATTTTGCTAAACATTAAACTGAAATAGTCATATGATTTTAATGATCGATATAATGTTTGTGCTTTGGGCCATTATAGCATTTTCGGTAATTTTACTGATCCTTGCTTTTGGCCTTATCTATGCACAGAAAAAGCTAGTTGCACAAGGCGATGTAAAAATCATCATCAACGGCGATGAGTCAAAACCTATTATGGTAAAGCCGGGAAGCAGCCTTTTGAGCACGCTTTCTTCTGAAAAGATTTTCCTTCCTTCTGCCTGTGGTGGTGGAGGAACCTGTGCCATGTGCGAATGCCATGTTTACGAGGGAGGGGGTGACGTTCTTCCTACAGAATTGAACCACCTCAATCGAAAAGAAGTAGCTGAGGGCAAACGTTTGGCTTGTCAGGTTAAAGTGAGACAGGACATGAAAATTCACGTTCCCGAAGAAGTATTTGGTATTAAAAAGTGGGAATGCGAAGTCGTATCTAACTACAATGTGGCTTCATTTATCAAAGAATTTGTAGTGAAACTGCCGGAAGGTGAAAGCCTCGAATTTGAATCCGGTGGTTACATTCAGATTGATGTGCCTGAGGTAACGGTTGACTTCAAGAATATTGATATCACAGCCCATCCAAAATACCACGACGATCCTAAAAAATTCCAGTCAGAATGGGATAAATTCAAACTATGGGATTTGAAAATGGTCAATGAGGAGCCGCAATTCCGCGCTTATTCTATGGCGAATCACCCGGCAGAAGGCAATATTGTTAAACTCAATATCCGTATTGCTACACCACCTTTCGACAACAATACCAAAACCTGGATGAATGTCAATCCGGGTGTTTGTTCATCCTATATTTTCAATCTGAAACCAGGCGATAAATGCGTGGTGTCAGGACCGTATGGTGAATTTTTCATCAAACCTACCCAAAAGGAAATGGTTTACATCGGAGGGGGTGCCGGTATGGCTCCACTGAGATCTCATCTTTTCCACTTGTTCCACACTTTGAAGAATACCAATCGTAAAGTATCCTATTGGTACGGAGGTAGAACCAAAAGGGAGTTGTTTTACATTGAGGAATTCAGGCAAATTGAAAGAGAGTTTCCCAACTTTAAATTTTATGTTGCCTTAGACAATCCGCTTCCGGAAGACAACTGGCAGGTAAAAGAAGATTTGAATGCCCCCGGTGATGGTTTCAAAGGATTTATCATGCCGGTATTGTACGAACAATACCTCAAAAACCATCCGGAACCGGAAGAAATTGAATATTATTTCTGTGGTCCTCCTATGATGAACCAATCCGTGATCAAGACACTGGATTCGTTGGGTGTTCCGCCAGAAAATATAGCCTTCGACGATTTTGGAGGATAAAATTAAAGCCGGTTAATGCCGGCTTTTTTTTTGCTTTTTCCAACAAAACCGCCTTTTCAATGTTAAAGTACCATCAACAAATCAGGTATGAAAAGGCTATTTACTTTCACTTTACTATTCTTTTTTATTATTCTGGGCCATTATCAGGGTTATGCCCAGGTGATGGGTACCATTGAGGGCAAGGTTACAGATGCCAATACCGGAATTCCGCTGATTGGTGTATCTATTGCTATCGAAGGCAGCAATTATGGAGCCACCACAGATGTTGATGGTGCCTACACAATGGAAGTGCCGGTAGGAAGTTACAACATCATTGCTTCTTATATTGGATATGCACCCATTACCAAGTTCAATCAGGTGGTTACTTCCGGAAATATTGTGCAGCTCAGTTTTGTGATGACAGAATCATCTGTGGAATTGCAGGAAGTAACGGTAACTGCCAACACCGCAAAATCAGCTGCAGCCGGTGATATTGTTACGCCCCTTTCGGTGCAGCGACTTTCTACGCAAGAAATAAAAAGTAACCCCGGGGGTAACTTTGACATAAGCAGGGTAGTGCAAGCGCTGCCGGGTGTCGGTGGCACAGCAGGAAGTGTAGGTGGATTTCGCAATGACATTGTGATTCGTGGTGGAGGTCCCAATGAAAATGTTTATTACCTGGATGGGATAGAAATACCGGTTATCAACCATTTTTCTACACAGGGAAGTGCAGGTGGCCCGACCGGTATCCTTAATGTATCTTTTATTGAAGATGTAAAGTTGAGTTCATCGGCATTTGATGCCAGATATGACAATGCCCTTGCTTCCGTATTTGAATTTGATCAAAGGGATGGAAATTCCCAATCTATGGAGGGCAATTTCAGGTTGAGTGCTACCGAAGCTGCTTTGACGCTGGATGGTCCTATTTCAAAAAACCTCAATTACATAGTTTCTGCGAGGAGGTCTTATTTGCAGCTGCTTTTTGAAGCGCTGGATTTGCCCATACGACCCAATTACTGGGATTTTCAGGCAAAGTTGACCTGGCAGGCGTCACCCAGGACATCGGTTTCATTTATTGGCGTGGGGGCTATCGACGAGTTTTCTTTTAAACCCTCCAAAGATGCTACTGCTGAAAATGTGTACATCCTCAATGCCAATCCACTCATTAATCAATGGAATTATACCACGGGCGTTAGCATCAAACACCTCATTCCCAACGGATATATAACTGCGGCCATCAGCAGAAACGATTACCAAAATCGCCTGGATAAGTTTGAAGACAACGAAAAGATGTTGGAAGAAGACCGCAACTTAAAAGTGATCAGCAATGAAACCGAAAATAAGCTAAGGATTTCTGTTGATAAATACGTAAACGGATGGAAGTATGCTTTTGGCGGCGTTGCCCAACAGGTGAGTTTTACCAATAACTATTACAACCGTATTCGAAAAGAATTGGTAGATGCCAATGGCAACATCATTCAAAATGCACTGGCTTTTAGCTTTAACACCGACCTTCAATTTTGGAAATACGGCTTGTTTGGGCAGCTTTCCAAATCCTTTTTGAAGGACAAGCTTGGCGTAACTTTTGGTCTCCGCACCGATATGAACAGTTTTACGACATCGGGTAATAAGCCGCTGGAAACACTTTCGCCCAGGATAGCAGCCGGCTACAGATTCAACGATGCATGGAAACTGAATGCATCCATAGGCAGGTATTACAAAATCCCCATTTATACGGTACTTGGCTTTCAGGACGCAACGGGCAATTATATAAATCAAAACAACCGGTATATAGGCTCGACGCATTATGTAGCCGGCATGGAATTTTTACCAAAAGAAGACCTCCGATTTACCCTTGAAGGATTTTACAAGCAATATGACCGTTATCCGGTATCCCAATTGACAGGAATTTCTCTGGCCAACCAGGGTGGAGAATTTGGTGCCATCGGCAATGAAGCCGTAACATCAACCGGTAAAGGTGAGGCCTATGGATTTGAAGTATATGGACAGCAAAAACTTACCGGTTCGCTCTTTGCAGTGGTGTCCTATACTTTTGTGCGCAGCAAGTTTTCAGGCATCAACGGTGTATCCATTCCATCAGCCTGGGACAACAGACACCTGGTATCCCTGATATTTGGTAAGAAGCTGGGCAAAGGATGGGAGCTTGGGTTGAAATACAGATATGCAGGTGGTGCGCCCTTTACCCCTTTTGATGAAAACTTGTCCAGACAAAATTATTTAAGTGCCGGCACCGGTATCCTGGATTACAATCAGCTGAACACATTGAGATTAAAGGGATTCAGTCAACTTGACCTGAGAATTGACAAGAAATGGAACTATAAAAAATGGGCTTTGGATGTGTTTATTGATGTTCAAAACCTGCTCGTGACACAAAATCCTGCTTATCCGCAATTTACGTTCCAACGACTCGAAGACAACAGTGGATTTGCGACTACAGATGGAGCACCTGTCAGGGAAGACGGCAGCAACGCAATTCCTCTTATCCTTGTCAATGACGATGCCATTGCCACACCCAGCATAGGTTTGATTGTGGAGTTTTAATTTATTTGGCAATCCAATCGATGCCATCGGGATACGCCATATACCAACGTTTGCTGGTGAGTCTCACTTGTTGAATCTCGGAGGCTTTGATGCCCTGGGGTAAGGGCAGTTTAAATTGATTAGGAGGTTCCATGGTTTGAATCATCAAGGTGGTTGGGAGTTGACAAAGAATTTTTGTTCCCTCAAACTGAAAATCCAGGACATCCTTCAACAGCATTTGGTTTTTCATTTCACCAAAATTGTCGAAGACAACAAAACCAAAATCCTTACTGGCCGCCACGAGCAGATTGGCTTTTTCGGCGAGTTTAAAAGGCTTAAAACCACTTAAACCCAAGTCGTTGAATACATTGGTCTCTTTCAGAATTTCCAGGTTAGGGGAAATTTTAAAAATGCGCTGCCATTGAATATCGTATATCCATATATTATTGTCATTGGAAAGCGCTGCAGCCGTGACATTAAAGAATTTGCCTGAATCCTGAAGTTTAACCTGATCCACTTCTGTCAGGGTATTGTCAAGAAAACGAATAATACCAAAATCACCATAAAACACAAGGGCCTTCAACGGATTGGAGACATCCAGTGAGGTAATGGTGCCAAGCCGGTTGTCGGCAAAACTGTATTTTTTATTTCCGTTTTCATCGTACAAGTGGATTTGATTTTTTTGATCCACTACCCAAATCCGGCCTAAGGCATCCGTTTCAAAAATGCGTACATTTTCGCGTATCCAGCGTTGTTCTTGTACTGCGTCTGTGCCCTGGCAATGGGTAGCCGAAGATCGGGCATTGGCCATAAAGGCAACCAATAGTAGTAGAAAGGTATTCATTTATCAGTCAGGATTGTGGTATTCCAGAATAGCAGGACCCTGTTCATCAATGCGCATGTAGGTATTGAAATGAAGCCAATCACCCAGGTAGTGCAGTGTAGAGGAATGAGGTGCCAGTGGGTAAGACATGGCAAAGTGCCGGTGTCCGAAAACGAAATGATCAATGTGCTTGCTATCTTTCAGGTAAGATCTGGCAAATTGAACCAGCCATTCTTTTTCTTTTTCAGGGATATCATTGATTTTATCCTCTCCCAGTCTGCCACCTTTCGAAATATACTTCATCAAACCCAGGCCCAGATTTGGGTGCAGGCGATGAAATAAGAACTGACAAATGGGGTTGGAGAAAATGGCTTTGATAATTTTATAACCGGTATCGCCGGGCCCCAGGCCATCACCATGGGCGATAAAATAGGATTTCCCAAAAATTGTCGTTCCACTCCGGACTTGAACAATTTTACGCCCAGCTCTTTTTGAAAGTACTCAAACATCCACATGTCGTGGTTGCCGGTAAACAGACTGACTTCAATGCCGGCATCGCAAAACTCTGCCAATTTACCCAATAGTCGGGTATGACCTTTTGGAATGGCTGCCGTGTATTCAAACCAAAAATCAAAGACATCACCAACCAGGTACAATTGACCGCAATCAGCTTTGATGGCATCCAGCCAGGCCACGATTTTTTTCTCTCTGACAGCTGATGATTCCGGGATGTCGAGGCCCAGATGGAAGTCTGACGCCAGGTAAATTTTTTTGCTCTCCACTTTTGTTTGCCGGACTTATTTCTGCGTCTTACCTATGCCATTGAGTTTTTCAACCACCGCCTGGACCGTCTTTTTCTGAAGGTCGATTTCAGCTTTTTTAGATTCCTGGTCTTTGAGGTTAACCTCAATATTTTTTTCATTTTCAGCTATTTTCATTCTAGCCTTTTCAATGTCTGAGTGATAATCTTTGTTTTTATTTTCCAATTTAGAAAGGTCTTTTTCGAAACCCTTCAGTTTTTTTTCTTCTTTTTCCAGTTCCCTCTTTACCACATTTTTGCGCGCCAAAACCCAAAAGTCCCACAAGAAGGTTTCCACACCCCGGTTTTGTGCGCTAAAATCAGCCGCATTGGCAAAACCGGTACCCAGGTCTACCCAAAGGTAAGTGGTAGAAAGCCCGGTGCCTTCTTCGAATTTGGCATACAAAGTAAGTGGGGTTGAGCCGTTGATCAGGGTGACTACCACCTTTTCACTGACAAACTCTTTCGCTTTTTTATTGTGATTGACTTTGCCATATTCTTTAACATACTCTTTCCAGGTATCTTCCAGCAGGTCTTTGTCGGCTCCTTCAATTTCTACATAGTAGGCATTTTGAGGCCCCAGACTCATGGTAAATTTTTGCTGGTTCACTTTTTGTGCCAAGGCAGAAAAGCTTAAAAATAGAGCAGCAAAGAGGGTTAGATTTTTCATTTTTACAAGTTTTTATAAAAAGTAAAGATACAAAATATGAGCCCAAACCAATGGGCTCTATCCAGCTTTATGACGATGCAGGTCAATTTTAGTAACAAAACAACCTAATTGATGGTTAAAGAAGAGGGTCCCGGGTATATCTTTCCCAATGAAGGATAAATCCGCTATTTTTGAACTTGATATTAGAAAATCGGAATAATTATTAAAGATATGAGTACAGCCATTAAGGAAGCAAAACTTCGTCTCACACAAAAGGGGTATTTGGATGTTGAAGTAGATCCCGGTCTGGACCTGGTTGCCGAAATTAATAAATTAAAAAAGCAAAAGAACGCCATCATCCTGGCGCACTATTATCAGGAATCGGAGATCCAGGATTTGGCAGATTACATTGGTGATAGTTTGGGTTTATCTCAAACGGCAGCAGCCACAGATGCCGATATGATCGTTTTTGCCGGTGTCCATTTTATGGGCGTTCAGCCGGACTGGCAAAAGGAAGGTGTAGCCAACAACTACGCCTATGCAATGGATGCGCAGCCCGCCATGATCACGGTGAGCAATAGCGGTATCCCGTCGTTCCTGTCAACCTTCGTTGATCCCAAGTTAATCGAAGTGTTGG
>CALJKQ010000206.1 GCA_937973565.1 uncultured Saprospiraceae bacterium
TGAGAAAGAATGCCGAAAGCGCATCATGGATATGGTGGCGGAGAGATTGGCGGGGGAGGTGGAGTGCTAGCAATACGCGCTGCGCGCTTAGGGCAATTCGCGATGCGCGCTCAGTTCAATACGCATTCGCTCAGGATAACTGAGTGGTTTTGGCTTTGCCAAAAAAATTGATCGGCAGATCAATTTAACGAAGGCACCACGCGCTTACCGCGTGGCATCGACTTATTCCGAAGAAAAGTTTTGCACGGTTCCTCGTGAGTTAGCAAATTTATAATTTGCGTTAACGAACGATGCTGAGCTTGTCGAAGCATCAGTTTTCGAGTGAAATCTTTCACCGATTGGCTCCGAAGTTTCAACCACTCAGTCATGCTTTGCTTAGGGACAACAACAACAAAACAAAATGGATCTAAATCTAATTGTTTGGTACTGTTACTCATCAGAATTATGGGTACCTAATTGTGATTTTGAAACCCTAATTATTTGTATTGACTATTGACAGTAAATGGTTAAAAGTCAAAATTTTCTTTGGATCGGATTGATGACAGCATCTTGGTCTTTATTGAAGCCATAGATATACCAGAATCAATCCTCTATTTTATGCCCTCTTTCTGTAATCTTTTGGTTATCTCTCTTTCCTAAATACCTCAATTCCCCGGCTTCACCTCTCCCAGATTGATAAGGGTTCCTGTAAAGGTACCTGTGCCTGTAAATACACCCTCATTGATCAGGGTGCCACCGGGACCAAAATCAATTTGACCATTGTTGATAAGGGTATTGCCTACCGGATTGGTCACCGGATATGTGATGGTAATGGATACACCTTGCGGAATGGGGTTGGGGGGCATACATCCACCCCAGGTGGCGGGATCATTGTAGTTGCCGGGACCAACGGTGATGAATTGGGTACAAAGGCATGGTGCATCTGAGATGGCACCCGGTTGCAGCCAGTTGGAAGTACTGCCGTTTAAGGTAAAATCCATAAGTGTTCCATCATTGTTATTGGCAGTGGCGTCCAGCAAAGTGGTTTCACCGACATTGTTGACACCGTCGTAACCCTGGTTAAAATGATAGAGGTCTACCAATCCTGTTTCGTTACCCACCAATGAACAGTTATAGTTGTCCTGGATTTGAGAAGGTGTTAGTGCAATATTCCAGATTCTTACTTCATCCATCATACCGCCCAAAAATTGATTCGACAGTTGTTTTCCCAATTCCAGTTGAGCTGTTGTGGGCAATATATCGGCATGTCCACCGCCGCTGGAAGGTACCAGAACGCCGTTGATGTAAAAAGCTACATCAGCACCATCCTTTACAATCGTTACCTGGGTCCACACATTAAATGGGAAAGGATTATCCATACTGGATTGAGTCAATCCGCCTCCGGTAGCCTGGGTGTAATACAAATAGCCATTAAATATATTGATGTAATAACCATCTGCGTTGTACCAGGTGTTATGATTAAAAAATGATATATAAGTGAGCGGATCAAGATTTACCCAACACTGCCAGGTGGCCTGATTGGTTAAACTAAGGGATGAGCTATTGGGAATGGCCACATAATCGTCGATGCCATCAAAATGAAGTGTCTGGGCTGTACAAGCCTCGAAAGCCAGGGCCTCAACTTCAGATACGGAAAGCTGCCTGTCGAAAATCTTGATTTCATCTACGATACCATTCAGCCATTCGCTATAAGGCGCACCTCCTACATAGATAACATTGTTGGCTGTTGGGTCGAGGGCACCAATGTTAGAACCGGGTACAAAAACACCGTCGATATACAAACCTACTCCTTCTACAATGGCCAGGTGGTGCCAGGTATTCAAAGTGGGGGGGCCAAAAGAAGTACCACAGGCTTCCCAATTACCCAAATGTTCACCCAGACAGGGTGGGTTGGCAGGACCTCTGAAAATTTTCTGGGTGGCATGGGCATTCAGATAAACCCATGCGGAAATAGAGGCTTGCGATAAAGCCAGATTGGGCAAGGTAAAATAGCTGCCCGAAGTGAAACCGGTAACGCCATTGTTTTTTTTGCCTGAAACATAGGTCAAACCCATGCCATTGGCTGTGGCGTGGTATCCGTTTCCACTAGCGTCATCCAGATTGGCATCCAACGGCCAGTATGCCACATAGTCCTGTGGGCCTTCCTCGCAAATCTGAGGGGGAAAAGCAGGTGTCATTAAATTCTTAGCCATCATGGATGTACCGGGCATCAAACCTGCATGTCCCCTTTCACCAGGGTAGGTATAATAGCCTTCACCTAAGGACTCATTAAATGCCATATCCTGACCCAATGTCAATACTATTGGACTCATGGCCATAATTATTGATAAAAATATAAGTTTAACCTGATTCATTGTTTTGATTTTTATAGTTCACCCCAAGCCTCACCTCATTAAAATACAGAAGTAAAGAAGTTAATTTTGCCGAATAATATTGCGTGCAAAATCATTCCAAAGGATAGGCTAAAATCCTGCTGAAATCAATGATATAGATCAATAGGGAGTCATGAGGAAAATCACACCCTAAGGGTGATCCCAAATTTTAAGCATAATCATTCTTATTGTTTCTATAAAATCGCTGTATTTTGCGGCCTGTTCACGACTGAACATTTTTAAACTCATTGTATTAATTGTCAATCCATTGAAAAGTAAGATCATTGCCCCCGGACTTTTTTACTGTTTTATTTTTACCTCTATGCTGCTCACAAGCTGCGAATCCGGCCGATCCTCATCGAGGCCATTGAGCCGGGACGATGGTGAATCAGACACCCTTGTTACTGAAAATAAAGAAGTGTTACCCGTATTAGACACTGCAGATTACGACCAAAGAATGCTTGTGCTGGCCAATGGAGATACCACAGGACGGTGGCCTGTAAAGGGACCGTATCCGTTGCCGGGTGCGATCGTACCTTTTAAAAGGATTGTGGCTTATTACGGCAATTTGTTTTCTACGCGCATGGGCATACTCGGAGAACTTCCCAAAGAGGAGATGATGGCCAAACTCAAAGAAGAGGTAGCCTTATGGGAAAAGGCCGACAGCACTACGCCAGTAGTACCCGCCCTTCATTATATTGCCGTAACAGCCCAAGGTCAGCCCGGCAAAGGAAGTAAATACCGATTGCGCATGCCCTTTCACCAGATCGATACCATCCTGGCCTGGGCCAAAGAAATGGACGCCATTGTCTTTCTCGACATCCAGGTAGGCCACAGCTCAGTAAAAGAAGAAGTGGAGATGCTCGCTCCTTACCTGCAATTGCCCAACGTGCATTTGGGCATCGACCCCGAATTTTCCATGAAAGAAGGCCATGCCCCCGGCAAAAAGATCGGCTACTTTGAAGCCGGTGATATCAACGATGCCATAGACTATTTAAGCGATGTGGTGAAAGCACACAATTTACCACCCAAGGTCCTGGTCGTCCACCGCTTTACCCAAGGTATGATCCGCGATTATCAAAATATAAAACTCACCCCGGAGGTACAGATAGTTATCAACATGGATGGTTTTGGCAACAAGATCCTAAAAGAATCCACCCACAAAAGATACATTTACAAAGAACCCATCCAGTTTACAGGCTTTAAGTTGTTTTATAAAAATGATACCCAAAATAACTGGCAGATGTACAGCCCGGAGGAGTTGTTGCAGTTTACGCCTAAGCCGGTTTATATCCAGTATCAGTGATGGTTATGGATGTACCGATTTAGGGATGTACTGATTTATGGATGCAGGGATAGTCAATTTTAAATTATATAAGGGTCAAAAAAAATTGGTAGTGAAATGTATTGTGACTTGTTGATTTGTAAAAGATGAAGTACGTAGTATACTGGTCGATTCTCGATACACCCTCTTACCAGATTACGGCCAACTGGGTATTTCTTACAATCTTAATTGCAGGTGTGTCTGTTTGGATTTATTCAAAATACGTAAACAAAGCTTCGAGTGCTGAAAATAAGGTAATCAATTTGTGGGGCGGAGGATTTTTTGCTGTATTTGGTTTGCTTTTCTTTCTCCTACTTACCTTTATTTATCCTGATCATTCAAGGAGTCGCTCAGGGCAAGGAATTCCCGGGGTGATTTGATCTTGGGTATAACCGGCTCCACAAGGTGATACCTGCGCAGACCGGGACCGATGGAAAGATGCCCGGTTTTAAAAAATTGCATCTGTTCGTAGTCGAAGTACAGGTAATCGCAAGTGGCCATGTGAAAGATGTAATAACGCCTTTTCCCGCGGCCGTAATGGACATCATCCAATTGAATATCAACCGGATAAAAACGGTGCGCTGGCAGATGAAAACGCTCCAGCACGCCTTTGACTTTTTCGGAAACAAACAAGGTGGCCGTGCGCCGTGGTTTGTGGTTACCCCATTCGTGAACGTCGGCAAATCGCTGTGGAGTCACATATTTGTCCAATACAAAATCACA
>CALJKQ010000207.1 GCA_937973565.1 uncultured Saprospiraceae bacterium
AATAATATTTTACACTTTTTTAATATTAATACTTAATATTTTATGTTATTTCTCCACCACAGCTACTTCCTGCTCCGGCAGTGCACCCATAACAATGTTGATTTACCACTATATGTCTTTGCATCAAGGCCTCAAAATCCAAATTTTTGATATAGGGCCGAGGAATGTCTACCGGCAATTCCAGCATTTGGTTAAAATCACAATCGTATACCCTGCCTGTCCAACCTACACTAAGGGTGTAGCGACACATTAGCCCATCCAGGGTTGCAGGATTAAAGGCCCGTCCCAATTCTTCCATATAAGAAAGATAATTACCGCTTGTGATAAGGTAGTCCAAAAATCGGGAAATCGGCAAATTGGTAATCACAAACAAATGATCAAAATCAATGTCGTAACGCCTTTTGAGTTGCCTTTTGAACTCTGTTTCAAGCGACTCCTGACTACCCGGCAGAAATGCACCGGAGGGATTGTAAACGAGATCCAGGGTTTTGTTCGGGTCTCCTTTGCCATAACCTTCTGCATTGAGCAGTTTAAGTGCAGCGATGGAATCTTCAAAGACGCCATCTCCTCTTTGATGGTCGGTCCTTGTTTTAGAAAAATAAGGCAGTGAGGAAATAACCTGTACCTGATTTTCACCAAAAAAGGCAGGCAAATCCCTGAATCGTTCGTGTGAAACCAAAATAGTGAGATTGCACCGGTGCATTACTTTGATGCGATGCTGTACGGCAGTGGTTACCAGCCATCGAAAATGTTCATTCATTTCCGGTGCCCCACCCGTAATATCGATGGTTTTGATTTGGTGCTTTATGGCAAAATCCAGACAAGCTTGCATCGTTTCACGATCCATTTGTTCTGTTTTCCGGTCGGGTCCGGCATCCACATGACAATGCGCACAGGATTGGTTACAGAGTTTGCCGATATTCATTTGCAAAATAGTGGGACTCACCGGTAAAAGGGGCTTATCCAGCCTTTGGGCAAAGGACTGGATGCCCGATACCACGGGCTGGCCCAACACTTCGAGTTGAATAGCCGGATCGGCCAGTTGGTTGTGTGATGACTGCAGTGACTTGCTTTTCTGGTGAATAGACATTACATCATTTTTTCTTTCACGTAGTTCATCATCATTACGCTGTTGGCCAGGGTAGCTCCTCCTTTGATGGCGGCTGCCACATGGACTGCTTCCATCATTTGTTCCTCATCGGCTCCGTTTGACATACAGGATGAAGTATAGGCATCAATACAATAAGGACATTGTACGGTATGTGCCACAGCCAGCGCAATGAGGCTTTTTTCCCTGACCGTCAAGGCACCTTCGGCGAAAACTTCTCCATACCAGGCAAAGAATTTTTTTCCCATTTCCTCCTGAAATTCAGTAATGTTTCCAAATTTTTGGAGGTCTTCTCTGTTAAAATAAGTCGATTTCATTGTCAATTTTATTATTCCGCAAACATAAACTATTTTTTAATGTAAGTCCGAATCCAATGCGGATGAAAGTACATACAAAGCCTTGTCTATTGGATCAAATATTGCCTACCTTTGCACCACCAAATCAAGACCTAAGCCCCATGTCACAGCTTAATAAGGAAGTTCTCATGCGTGCATTCCATTTGATGGCAACCGCCCGCCAACTTACCTTGCAGTATGAAGCAAATTTCAAAACTGTATCCAAATACGTTCACGCCACTTCGAGAGGACACGAAGCCATTCAGATTGCCACCGGCTTGCAGCTTACACCTCACGACTTTATATCTCCTTACTACAGAGACGATGCATTGTTGCTGAGTATGGGTGTGAGTCCATACCAGCTCATGCTGCAACTCATGGCCAAAAGAGATGATATTTTTTCCGGAGGAAGGTCATACTATTGTCACCCTAGCCTAAAAGACGTTGATAAACCCAAAATCATTCACCAATCTTCTGCTACCGGTATGCAAGCCATTCCGACTACCGGTATTGCTCTGGGTTTGATGACCAAAGCAGCCATCGGTTTGGCAAGCGATGATGAAAAACAAAGTGTAGTGGTGTGCTCAATGGGTGACGCATCTGTAACAGAAGGAGAAGTAGCAGAGGCATTTCAGATGGCTACATTGAAACAATTGCCTATCATATATCTGGTACAGGACAACGGCTGGGACATCTCTGCCACAGCTGCCGAAACCCGCGCCATGAATGCATGGCAATATGCACAAGGCTTCCCGGGCATTGAGGCGATATCCATTGACGGTACCGATTTTGAGACCTGCTATGCTGCCATGGCTGAGGTAGTGACAAAATGCAGAACAGAAAGAAGACCTTTCCTTGTCCATGCCAGTGTGCCTTTGCTCAACCACCATACCTCCGGTGTACGCAAAGACTGGTACAGGGATGATTTGGCGGATCACGAAAGCAGGGATCCCTACCCGAAACTCATCCAGTTATTACAAAAATCGGGTTTCTCAGATCGTGAAATTCAGCAGTGGGATGACAGCTGTGCCGGTGAGGTATCAGTGGCTTATGAAAAAGCCATAAAGGCAGAAGACCCCAGACCGGAAGATTTGTTTTTGCATGATTTTGCTCCCACCCCTGTCACAACTGAGCAAGGTACCAGACACCCTGAAAATGGAGAAGAAAAAGTTATGGTCGATGCTGCTTTATTTGCCATACAGCAAATGATGGCAGCTGACGAAAGAGTATTGTTATATGGTCAGGATGTAGGTAAAAGACTGGGAGGGGTTTTCAGAGAAGCCTCCACCCTGGGCGATAAGTTTGGTGATCACAGGGTCTTCAATACACCGATACAGGAAGCCTTTATCGTGGGCAGTACTGTGGGTATGTCGGCCGTTGGCCTGAAACCCATTGTAGAGGTTCAGTTTGCTGATTACATCTGGCCGGGACTCAACCAGCTTTTTACAGAGGTGAGCAGGAGTTGTTACCTTTCCAATGGCAAGTATCCCGTGAATATGACGTTGAGGGTGCCCATTGGTGCATACGGTAGCGGCGGTCCATATCACAGCTCCAGCGTAGAATCCGTTGTGGCCAATATCCGGGGTATCAAGATAGCTTATCCCAGCAATGGAGCCGACTTATTTGGTTTGCTCAAAGCAGCAGTTGCCGACCCCAATCCGGTAGTTATTTTTGAACACAAAGGCCTTTACTGGAGCAAGGTAAAAGGTACAGATGCAGCCAGGACAGTAGTCCCATCCGAAGATTATATTTTGCCATTCGGTAAGGCAATGAATGTCTTATCTGCGAGTTCTGCCCAGCTGCAAAAAGGACCGGCGGTATTGATTGTCACTTATGGCATGGGCGTACATTGGGCTCTCCAGGCCGCCCATCATTTTGAAGGCCGGGTAGGGATCATTGATCTGAGAACGTTGTATCCACTGGACGAAGATTTGATTTACACCACGGCAAAGGAATACCACCGCGTTCTGGTGGTCACCGAGGAGGCAGTCAACAACGGCTTTGCACAAAGTTTAGCTGCCAGAATTCAGGAAAACTGTTTTGAATACCTGGATGCTCCGGTTGTGACAGTGGGATCTCATAATCTACCGGCTATTCCACTGAATGAGACCCTGGAAAAGACCATGGTGTATTCTTCAGAAAAGCTTGCCGCTGCAATCGAAAAAATGCTGGCCTATTAAGGTCATGCAACTGTAGGGGAAAACCATCCGTCTTTGGTCTTATACTTAACTATTAAATCTTTAGGATGATGAAAAAAATGCTGTTCGCCCTGGTGGTAATGTGTTGGCAAAGTCTTGCATTTGGACAAGAAACCAGAAAAGTTGAAAATTTTGTTTCCCTATATGCCGGAGGCAATGTAAAAGTGGAGTTGATAGAATCATCCACACAGAAAATTGAATATACCATCATCAAAGGCAATGAAAGTGATCTGATTACCGATGTTTCCGGCGGACAGCTGAAGATTAAAATTAAGCAGCCGATGATGGGTGGTTCAGATCGGAAGAGCGT
>CALJKQ010000208.1 GCA_937973565.1 uncultured Saprospiraceae bacterium
TTACGATGAAGGTTGGTGCTTTGGTATCTACCGCTTTGATGATCTGTACGTAGTTGGCTGTTTCCAGTGTACACCAGTCTAACAATGTCCATGTTCTGATCACTTTGCTGTTTCCACCGCATCCGATACCACATGCACTCAATGTTTGGTCAGTATAAGTAGCGTAGATGCTACATACGTTGTTGTCGATTGGTTGTGGGTGTAAGTTTCCATCTCTACCTACTGCATAGTAGTGTGGGTATGCGTATGGAATACCTTCGTTCAATTCAATTACACCTGCTGGTGAACCTTGTGCTTCTGTCCAGTCGTCGTTGAATCCTCCAACGCCCGCTCCTGTTCTTGAGTCTACATCATAGTATGCTGCTACGTCTTTTGGTGTTACACCTGCTCCGCAGTTTTCAATCAATACCAATGATGGTGGCAACAATACGTCACCCAAGCCGATGTTTTCAACTGTGATTTTCTGTACGCATGTAGCTGCATTGTTGGATGCATCTTTTGCTGTCCATGTTCTGGTAATTACATCACCATCACATCCGTTGTTTGCTACCTGATCAGCAAATGTCCATGTGTAGTCCTCTCCACAAGGTCCTTGTGGGAAGAAACCTGCCTGCTGACATCCGTTGAATCTGAATTCTGCTGCTTTTACCAAGCCGTCTACTCCTGCATCGTCAATATTGTCAACGATTCTCAATGTCCATGTTCCTGCCAATGGCTGACCATCAAACGCTGTGAATGCAGGTGTTGGTACTAAGCCCGGGAAGTTGTGGTTGTTTCCACTCTGGTAGTCAACGCAAAGGTCTGTTACTGCTCCTTCGTCGTCGCATACAAAGAATACCCCTGTATCGTTACCCTGGGCTCCGCAGAATCCTCCCCAGATGGTAGATGTGGTTCCCATTGGTGATGTTACGCTGATGGTCATATCGCCCATCCACTCGTTTCCAACGTTTACCAATACGTCCAGGTCAGTTACATTACATGTAACGTGAGGAGGTACTGTATAGGTCAATGTTACTGCGTTTGCAGCTCCACCTTCGAATGGAATTGGTGTTACTACCAATGGAATCTTGTTACCGTTGAATGGCGGTACTGGTACTGCTGGAATTGGATCAATACAGGTTACTGTAAAGTCTCCGCATGTGATAACCGGTGGCAATTTGTCTTCTGCTACGATGTTACCCCAGCATGAATTTCCTGTTTCAGGATCTGTTACGGTTACTCCGTATGCACCTGGTGTGCTGATTACGTTGCCGCCGCCTGTTACGTTTACGATATAGTCATCATAACAGCCGTATGGGCCGCCTTCCAATACCATGTCTGCATTTACTACTACCTGACAGTCGTCTCCCAATGAAATGTTCACCAGGTCGTTACATGCCAATGCTGTTGTTGCAAATGGATATTCCTGTACTGTGATGTTGAATGAACATGTTGCCATGTTGCCTGCAACGTCTGTCAATTTGAATGAGTTGGTGGTTGTTCCGATCGCAAACTCTCCTCCTGATGGAATACCTGCTGTCTGCATTACTGGTGCTGAAGTTGTTCCTGCCTGGTATACTACTGCTCCGTTGAATACCCTTGGCGTAAAGCCTGCGGACCACGGTGCATTGTTGGTATATCCTGCATTCAATGTGATGTTAGCATCTGAATAGGTCTGGTTGGTTCCGTTACCGTTGGTATAGTTACTTGCTGCTGACAATGTTGTCAACGCGATACCTGTAGTTGTTCCCGGTGCCAGAATCAATGGTGTTGCCAATGTTGCTGTTGTCAAGGTTCCGTTACCCGGGAATGGTCCTGAGAATGGCCCTACCGTTGCGTTTGCCTGACCGTGTAAAGTCCATGCTGCTGCGTTGGTTGTTGATCCTGTAAATGTTCCTGCTTTCCTGTGTACATTCACCAACGTCGCTCCTGTGATGTTCATCTTGAACGCGCTGATGATGATGTTCGATGTTGAGTTGTTTACCAAATCAAAGAATATCTGACCACCGGAAGCGTTTCCGTTACCGCCTGTGGTGATGGTATTCAATGTCTGTACCGGGCCTACAAACGGACAGTTGTCACTGCCTGTTACTGTATAAGTTACCAACTGTGAACATTCGCCTGGTTTCAAGCTGTATGTTACGTTAGCTGGACATGTCAATTTTGGTGCTTCTGTATCGTTAACAGTTACGGTTTGTGTAGCTGTTACTGCTGGGTTTGCTCCTACGATTGAGTAGGTTACAGTAGTTGTTCCTACTGGGTACTGACCTGATGCATTTGCACCACCTGCTGTGTATGAGTTTGCAATGATTGCAGGTACGCCTGTTCTTTCTACCAACCTTACGTTGTCGAAACCAGCTCCCCATGCCCATGCGCCACCGTCGTTGTGCAAGAATCTAACCTGTAGGTTAGATGCCATCTGTGCTGTGATGTTGATCGCTGCCTGGCCACTTGCAGATACGGCAGTGGTAAATACCTGTGTCCAGGTTGATCCACTTCCTACTTCTACACTGAAGCTCGCTGCTCCTAAGTCAAAAAATTCGTAGCCAAATCTCAATTCATAGATCTTACCTGCTACCGGAGCTACTCCGATTACAGGTGAGGTAATGATACCTGTTCCTACGAATGCTGAACCGGCTCCATCATCATTGATGTGCGCTCTACATCCGGAAAAACCTGCTGCTGGTGGGTCGGTTCCCAACCAAACGGCGTTTGATGTACATCCGAATGAAAACAACGCTCCTCCACATGTGGTTACGCCTGTAGATCCACCACCACCTGTGAATGACGTTGTCCATGTACCTTGTGAACATGAACTGAAGTCTTGTAAAAACAATGTAGCATCTGTAAAGCTTGTACAAGCTGTTCCTGCTACTGCTGAAGCCATCGTTACGTTGGCTCCGCAGATCCCAGGCGTGCTGTTCACTGTTAAGTTGGCTGGAGCTGTCAGTGTACACGCCTGTGATACAAGCTGTGTAACAACGGCAACTACCGCCATTATTGTTAATATTGTATTCTTTATCTGTCTCATATTATTGATTGGTTTTTACTTTACTGGAATTCATTATCCTTTTAACAATGCATTGATATGCGACTTCATCGCATAAAAAATGTCGAAATTGCTAACCTGGTACTTCTTATTGTACTCCACCATTGTCGCACGGTTATCTCCCATGCTGTCGTTGTTCGCACTCATGTTGGCAAATACCGCGCTAACGGCACTTGCAACTGTAGTGTTGCTGTCCTGGATCCTTGCGTAGATCTCTTTGTAAGTACTGATTTGGAACTTTCCATAACGGTAGTCCAATGTTGTGGTAGGTAGGTTGCTGATGCTCTGGGCTACTGATGCTGCCTTCGCTTCCAATACTGCAATCGCCTGCTGCTTGCCCATATAGGACTGTGCACTAAGGCTATTGAATACGGTTGCTCCAACAATCACCAAACAGACCATCATTAGCTTGCCTAATCCTGCCATCCTGAAAACTTTGACAAAATTGTCCTTCATGATAATGAGTTTTGGTTTAAAAAATTAAAAAAAATTTGAGCCATATAATACACACAAGCAGCCAGAAGCAATGCAACTGTCTGCCAATGAAAAAATATCAAAATTTAAGGAGGAAGTCTTACTTAGAAAGGATTTGAGTCTGGTTCCTAAATTGAGTAATCATTCCTCAGGTTGTAGATTCTTATTCTATATTGCTAACAAAGGTAAAAATATTTCAATCTCTAAAACTACCTAAACATTGGTAATTATTAAATATTCAAAATAAATAATTTTTAAATCGCTGATATTCAATTGTATAAACAATTTTACACAATGGACGATTGTCAGGAGTGCGAATGATCTGCGTCGATGGTATTTTCCATGTTTTTATATCGGGGATATTCATTACTAAAATAAAAAAGGGAACGATTTTTATCATTCCCTTTTCTATGGTTTGAAATTACCAAACAATCATTATTTCATTTCCATTGCCGGTTTTGATTCCTTTTTAGGTCCAATATCGATCCTGGCTGTAATTTCATGTGAACCATTGTTGTAATCCTGGAATTGACGGTTGGAAACATTGTAACTGTAATAAAAACCAATTCTGTCAATATTCATACCCAATAAGAAGCCAACCATTTTATCTGCTCCAACTCTATAGCTAACGCCTCCTGTAAGTTTTTCTTCCAGGAAGCCCAGCTTCATGTTGAGATCGATGTGCGTAGGTACATTGTTGAGTTTTTTCAACAAGATAGAAGGCGACATGCTGATGCCTGTCGAAGCTGAGGTTACTTTGTAGCCCAGATTCAGTATAAACCCAATCTGGCGATTTTCATCAGAAACGGTGTTGTCTATTCTGGAAGAAATCAGGGAAGGCAAAGCAATGCCATAGGTAAATTGATTATTGTAAACACCATGGATACCAAACGATGCGTCCAGGTATTCTATACCCTCTCTTCTGGCATTGATTACGGCATCCGGTTCCTGAAGTATGCTGCCGGCGTTGTAATTATTCAAGCCATGTTTTACATATTCTGCCGATAGACCAAAGCCAAGCTGGTTGTTGGTACTTTTAATGGTATAAGAAAAAGCCAATTGACCTTTGGTGGTCTGGAGCGCGCTGAAATTGTCTTGCAAAGCCAGCACACCAATGCCCAGTCTATTGCCCAGCATACCATCGTAGGAAAGGGTTACGGTTTTGGGACTGCCGGGAAAAGTGGACCATGTATTTCTGTAATTGACCAACAATTGTTGCCCCCCGTGTTGGGCTACAGCTCCCGGATTGACCAATACCGGATTGAAGAAAGAATGGGCGTAAACATATCTTTCATCAAAATATCTTTGTGCACTAACCGCGCTTACAATAAACATGCAAAGCAGTGAGGCCATTCCTATTTTCTGAATTAATTTCATTTTTTTTCTTTTTAAGGTGTATTCGCGCTGATTCAATTCTGAATGCAAGCTTATTAGTTTTCTCTTATGATGGTTAATGTTCCTTTGTAGGTGGTGGTTACACCTCCTGATCCAACAACGTTAATTACCCATAAATATCCATTCTCGGGAAGGTTTTCACCATTGAGGTCTTTGCCATCCCACAAGTTGTCATAGTTCTTCTGTGAATAAACCAATTTACCCCAACGATCATATACAAACAATTCGTTTTCGTCATCGGGAGCACAGGATATCACAAAGTAATCGTTGGCTCCGTCACCATTGGGAGTGATGATGCTTCTAACGTCTTCATAACAATTGCCTCTGTTATCGCAATCTTCAACTTTGAGATTGGCTGCCGTCTGTTGACAGCCGTTGGCATCGCTAACTACCAGTGAATAGGTTCCAATTTCGAGGTTGTTCAGATCTTCGGTTGAAGCACCATTGGACCAGGCATAAGTATAACCACCAGCCCCTCCGCTTACGGCAATGTCGATAGAACCATCTGCCTCACCTTCTGTAGTACATTCAATGGAACGATTGATGATAATGATGGTAGGCTGGGTAACGGTAAAGGATTTGGTTACCGTTTTATTGTCTGCATCTGTAAGCTTTATGGAATAAGAGCCAACGCACAATCCTGAGAAATTGAATGGACCGCCCGCTGTCAGGTTTCTTGTACCTGTGGCTGCTCCTGATAAGGTCACCGTATAAGGCGCTTTACCAGAATTATCAACATTACCGGAAATGACCGCATCACATGCATTTACGCAAGATACACCATATCCGCCATTGATAGTTTCAGAACTTACGCTGGCCGAAAAACTGGGATCAGAAGTAGTACCCGTGAGTGTAACATTATAATTACCGGTGGCTTTACAACCATTGGCATCGGTTACCACTACCGTGAAGGCACCGGGTGCCAATCCGCTTATATCTTCAGAGGTTGCAGTGCTGCCACCTGACCATTGATAGGTATATGAAGGGGTACCCCCTGCAGCTGTAATATCAACAGCTCCATTCGTTCCCGTTGAATTGGTCACCTGGCCGGTAACTGTGAGGGCAGCTGCCGGTTGTCCGACCACAATGAGTTGAGAAGCTGATTTGGCAGGATTGGAACTATCTGTGACGGTTACACCGTATGTACCTGCTGCGAGGTTGTTTCTGGTGGCACCGGTTTCTGAAGAATTGGCCCACACAATTGTACGAGGAGTACATCCACCTGTAATGCTCAATGAAATACTGCCTGTAGATTCGCCAAAACATTTTACATTGTTCACTGTAGCGTTGATCTTAACATCTTCTACAGGGTTTTCGCCAACATCAAAAGATCGGGTAATAGAACATTGGTTGGCATCCGTAACCGTAACTGTATAGGTAGCTTTATTAAGGTTAGCTATGTCTTTGGTATTGGGTCCATTTGACCATGCATAGGTATAATCGGGTGTACCGCCGCTGACATTGAGCATAATGCTACCCAGCGCACCACAACCCACGTTAGTTACGTTGCCTGATACTGTGATACCTGTTGAAGGCTGAGAAATGGTAACCGTTTTGCTGCACTTTACCTCTCCGCTGCAAGTTACTTCCAATGCATAATTACCGGCTGGAGCATTGGAAAGATTACAGCTGGAAGTAGGAAGCGGACTACCAAAAGCAACACCATCTTTTTTCCAGATACACTGGCAATCGGCAGTAGCATTGGTTACCGTGGCATTGATGGCTCCGTCAGTACCTCCAAAACAGGATACATTTTTAAATGATGAGATGGCACATTCTATGGTTGGCGTTGTATTGCATAATATTTTTGCAGAGCCAGCATCCACTGTATAAGGAACTTTCACAGCATTGTTGTTGATGAATTCAACTACAAAATTGGGAAGGTCGGCTACATTGATCACAGAAGTGGCATCACAGGCTCCTATGCCTTTGTACCTCATATTAAAAATGACTGCATTGTTGGCCAGGGTAGCGGGTGTGCTGGAGAACCAGTTGAATTTATACGTATTTCCTCCCGGATCGAGTGAGCCGGCCGGATTTCCGGTAAGTCCGTCTCCATTTCTGTTTACAAATTCGAGGATGGTTTTGTCCCAGCTGATACCCATTTGAACACCGGTGATGTTGGTGAAATTTTCCACCTTAAATGCCACATCGATTTCAGCATTTTGATTGACAGTAACATCCGCCACAGTCACCTTGATAGGGGTAACATCGGCTACGGTTACTTTACCGTCGACATTGATATAGGGCACCGGATTGCCATCGGTATTGGTATATTCAGTTTCGAGGTCACCATTGGGAGCTGTATCAACCAAATCGATGGTTGTCATGGAACCTACCGGGCCTATTACATTAAAACACAATTCCATCAAACGCTCTCCATTGGGAATGGTTAGTGGCAGGTTGCCGGAAGGATTTAACCAAACAAAATTGAAAACACCGCTGCCGATGTTAGACCAATTGTATTGGTTGCCCTGCATGGCATCGTATTTTACAGGTTGAACCAGGGTTAAGACCGTTGGATCCCATTTAATTTTGGACTGAGCGCCATCTATATTGATAAAATTATCTACTCTGATGGGAATACACAATTGTACGCTGGGAGGCGTTACCAGTGTTGGGGCTGTTACTTTAAGTTCTGTTCCTCCACCGCCACCACCTCCGGTGCAGCCGGAGCCATTGATTTTTGCTTTACCCTCGGTGAAGGTAATGGGGAAAACCTCAAAGTTTTCATTATAGTATTCACTTTTGGTGGGTGTGTTGCTACCAAAGACCCTAGTAGAATCACAAGCTGCTCCTGTGGCTTTGAGCCTCAAGGTAAATAGCCTTGTATTGGCAGGCAGGGTTTGCGTTTCACCATTGGACCATAAGCAAGATGCATTACCCTGCTTGATGGGTGAGCTGGGGCCGGGTGTGGCAAAATCCATGCTTCCGTTCAATTGGGCAGGCGAAATGATATTAGAAATGGCAGCGAACTTGAATTTCGTTGAATCCCAGTTCATGGAGAACTGCATGCCGAACAAGCTGTTGAAATTGGCAACGGTAACATCAATGTTGGCTGTATCTCCGGGATTGACAGCCGCTGTGCCATATTTAACATTCAGGTTTTGAGCAGACAATCCTGAAAAAATCAGCAATGAAAGTACCGCAACAAATAAAAATTTCCTCATTATCGAGAATTTATGTTTCAAAATTAATTTACAAAAATAAGCAATTCGTGGCACTATGGACAAGAATGCCGAGGCGATTATTATATTTAATTGATTTTATTCTATTTATATATAGCATAAAAATGTTGTATCAAGCCATCATATTAAAAATTGTCATTATATATAACCCTCAAATTTCAAGCCAATTTTCATTTCTATTAATTTATAAACGGATTTGACTGCAAATCTACTCCCTAAAGGCTTAAAAATGGATTAAAATGTTGATTGAACCCCATTTGCCTCTTTTTCATTACATTTGAAAAAAAGACACGATGGAAGGCTTTCTTACATTTTTTGGAGATTTATCCAATGGAGGCAAACTCATTTGGATCGCCATTTGTATGTTGGTATTTTGGCTGTTGGAGGGTCAATATCCACTGGCCTCCTTTTCTTATAAAAAATGGCGACATGCAGGGCCCAATCTTGCTTTTCTCCTTTCCACCATTATCATCAATGCTCTTTTTGGCATAGTTACAGCAGGTGTATTTATATGGATGTCTGACCATCAGTTTGGACTTCTTTATTGGGTGGATTTGCCCTGGTGGGCTGAATTGATTTTTGCCGTGATGCTTCTTGACCTCCTGGCTCAGTACCTGGTGCATTACCTGCTGCATAAAGTCAAGTTTATGTGGAGGTTTCACATGGTTCACCACAGCGATACAGCCGTGGATGTAACTTCCGGCACCCGACATCATCCTGGTGATTACGTGATGAGGGAGTTTTTTTCATTGGCTGCCATTGTCATCAGTGGTATGCCCTTTGCCTACTACGTTTTTTATCGCCTTTTGACCGTATTGTTTACCTATTTCACCCATGCCAATCTCAACCTTCCGGTAGGATTTGACAAGGCATGGAGTTTGATTTTTATTTCTCCCCATATGCACAAATTCCACCACCACTTTGAAAGACCGTGGACCGACAGCAATTATGGAAATATCTTTTCCATCTGGGACCGTTTGTTTGGCACCTTTGTGTATGATGATCCCCGTAAAATAAGGTATGGACTGGATGTTTTACAGGATGAGACTTCAGACAAGCTGGCTTATCAATTAAAATTGCCGTTTGATAAATCGGTTAAAACAGATTATTGAGATAAGTAGTTAATAATCAGTAATAAGATTGCTAAAATCCGATCCAAGAAAGTTTTCAATAAGTGACGGATAATTCAGATTATTACTCCCTTTCCTTTCAACAATATGAATAGGTCTAAAAAGCAAAACCCTGATGATTGGATCATCAGGGTTTTTAAGTAGGGGCGATAGGATTCGAACCTACGACCCCTTGGTCCCAAACCAAGTGCGCTAACCGGACTGCGCTACGCCCCTTTGCTTTTGCGGTGAGACCGGGATTCGAACCCGGGGTACCGGTTTCCCAGTACGACAGTTTAGCAAACTGTTGGTTTCAGCCTCTCACCCATCTCACCTTTTTCTCACGGGAAAACCCCGTTTGTGAAAAGCGAGTGCAAATATACAAAACTTATATAATTTTCAAAGAGGATAAATAAAAACTTAAAAGAATTTGAGGAAATGCATTTTTGATCGAACAGATCAGAGAATCAGGTAGCCCCCAAAAATGCGAAAAGCCCAAGTTTACTTTCAAACTCAGGCTCTTTCGACTAAGGTCTCAAAATAAGAAAACTACATCTTTATAGAGCTATGCTATTATTCTATTATTGCGATGCAAATTTAATACATAGTACAATATTTGCAACTTAATCCTTAACGAAGAAACTTGGAATAAAGTTTCTATACATCGAAAAAATATATATATAAATTATTTTTAGGGAGCTATGAACTGACAATAAATGTCGTATATCTTAGAAAAAATATAAATATTAAGAGATTGTTAACTTTAAAAAAAATATCAGCAAACCGATTTTTTACAAAATAAACCGCTTAATCTTTGATTTTGACTCCCCAAAAGAACTCAAAAGTGCCCGGAACAGGAATCGAACCTGCACGCCCCTACGGACACATGGCCCTCAACCATGCCTGTCTACCAGTTCCAGCATCCGGGCAGACGCTGAATAATTCAACATTTCAAAAGTTGGGCAAATGTAGGATTAATTCAAATAGCTGCCAAATTTAATGGGATAATTCCTATTCCCTATGGAAGGAATTTTCCTTATGGATTTTCCTCCAACCGCTCCATCAATCGGGTAGAAATTTTCAGGAAATCTGTTTCCGTGATTACACCGATCAATTCACCATCATTGACTACCGGAAGGCAGCCGATCTTGTTTTCTTTCATGGTCTTCATGGCATCCAAAAGTGAAGCATCCTGGGTTACTGTATATGGATTTTTGATCATCACGTCACTGACCAGGAATACCTTTTTAGTATTTCTGTTCTTCACAAAATGTCTGAGCAGCAACCTCGATGTTACCAGGCCCGCCAGTTTTCCCTTGCCGTCTTCAACCGGTAAATACCTCACTTTGCGCCAATCCATCATCTCAGCCACGAGCTCAATGATATCGGTTTGCTGAACGGTAAAAATATCGGTTTCCATGCATTCACCTACCAGGAGGTGGGAGGGTTTGTAGTCTTTAATCATGTAAGAATCGGGCACTGGCCAGTTGTGTACTTCATTGCCGCTGATTTGGTTTTCAATGATGGTAGCTGTGAGGGTTGAAAGTGCCTCATCCACAGTAGATTCTTCCTTGAGACCGGTAAAAGCCCTCAACATCCACCTTGCACCGTTCATGTGCTTTTCTGCCCTTTCCTGTATAATGCCCAGGTATTTATCAATATCTGCCTGGTCGACATTTCTCAGTTTCAAGCCCTCAGCCGCCAAAGGTATCAACTCGTGTTTGATGAGTTCCACAGAACTAACCTTCATGTCATTGAACCAGTTGAATTTGGAATCTATGCCAAATTTTGCTGCTTTGGTGAAATTGTCGCTAACATCGTCAAAGCTCAATTTCTTGCGAATATCAGGCACATGGTTGGCCATTCCTTCCATCATACCCAACCAGAAACAAGCATTGGCAACCTCATCGGCAACCGTTGGACCGGAAGGAATCACCCTGCATTCAATGCGCAAGTGAGGTTTGCCGTTGTCGCTAATGCCATAACAAGGTCTGTTCCACCTGTAAACGGTAGAATTGTGCACCTGCAGTGATCTCAATTTAGGAACAATGCCCTGTGAAACCAACGCCAATGAATCCTCCTCAACGTCAGAACTCAATAAAACCCTGAATCGACTGATATCTTCCTTGTAGATCTCCAGTATGCTGTCATTGAGCCAGGATTTACCAAAAGTAACCCTTGGACTGCGCTCTCTCATGTGTTCATTGGATGAACGGGTGTCGAGCGCCTGCTGGAACATGGCGATTCTGGATTCATGCCACAGTCTTTTACCAAATACGATCGGAGAGTTGGCTCCAATGGCCATTATGGGTGCGGTCAGAGCCTGTGCTATGTTGTATTTGTGCACAAAATCATGTGAAGCCACCTGCAGGTGAACCTGAAAAGAGGTATTTACAGCTTCGAGAAGCGGCGAATCGTGTTTGAGGTATAATTCATCGAGACCATCCAGACGCAACTCAAAATTGGCTCCCTGCAATTGATTGTGAATAGCTGCCATCAGAGCGTAGTACCTTTGTTTGGGTGTGAGGTTGTCCATGGTAAGATGGTACTTGCGCAAAGTGGGCAGAATGCCGGTCAATACAAGTGACACCCCCATTTCCTTCAATACATTCTGAATGATGTTCAGCTTATCGCTATTTTCGGTATGTAGATCATGGAAGCAAGAACCAGTAAATTCCCTTGGGGTAAGGTTGGTTTCCAGATTGAACTTGCCCAGCTCTGTTCCCACCCAATCATGCTCTTTGAGTTTTTCCAGAGCTTCAATTGCAACCATTGCAGGTTTGTAATTGCTGAGATTGACCATCACCATTTCCTGCTCGGCTCCGATCCTGGTGATGTCGTTTTCAAACCAGTCGTTTTCGAGCATTTGTTCAAATGAACGAACGTCGTCCAAAAGTGATTTGACAAATTTTTGCATTTGTCTCTGGTCCTTTACCAATGATACTCTCTGTTCTCCCATGATTTTTGTTTGCTTATCTTTCGATGTTGTGACAAAAAGAAAAATTTAATCTCTTTGCCACAAAAAAACCAAATTTTCTATTCATTTCCCATCTAAAAGCGAGCCAAGTTTAAAAATGTTTTAAAAAGGGACTTATATGCAGTGAAAAATCTGTTAAATCCCACTTAAATCCATGAAAAAGTTGTTACACGGAGACAAAGCCGGCGTTAGTAGTAAGAAATGGGGCTAAAAACCATCCAAATCCTTACATTTGCAATGTTTGATAAACGATTGAATGGGATACCCCTTTGCCAAAATGATGAAACAAAACTTTAGTTGGATATTGATTTTACCGTGTCTTTTGATGATTTCATCCTGTACAACATCTAAAAAGACAGCATCCGGTCCGGAATTGTTTTTATATTCCATGCACCAGGGACCCTGCTTTGGCTTTTGTCCGGTTTACGATTTGTTTGTTTACGAGAGCGGAAAAGTCGTGTGGGATGCCCGAAGATTTAACAAAACGAATGGAAAATTTGAAAAACAATTGAGTGATGCAGAACTCAAAACAATAAAAGAAGCTTTCAAAAAAGCAAACCTGTTTAAGATGCAGGATGAATACCCTACAGAAGTTGCCGATCTTCCCACCATCACATTGTCGGAAACCAAAAAAGGCAAGGTAAAAACGGTAAAGGGCAATGAGAAAATGCCGGAATCCTTTGAGCATTGCGTAGACCTTATGCGACAGCTTACCCAGAATGGTCCGTGGCTGATGGTTGAACAATATCAGGAGGATGAACCCCAAAGAAAAGTCCAAAAAGAGGAATACATTTACGATGAAATAATCATTGAGCCCAATGCAGGTACCAGTCTGCCTAAATGGTTCAGAGATAACGCCAATTACGGTATTCACTTAATCAGGAAAATCAGTCCGGACCTCAACTTATGGTTGATAGGATACGATAAAAATCAGTTGGAGCCCAAAATGATGCTTGATATGCTCAAAAAGGATTCATCCATTAAAACTGCCGAATTCAATAAAAAAACAGAAGAAAGAAATTAACCAAAATAAAGCAACACCATTTGTATGAAAATCAGAATAAGTTTACTGCTCATCCTTGCCGTCTTGTTGGCAGGAGAGATGCAGGCACAGCGAACAAGAACCAGTCGCAGGACCAGAGAGACGAGAGAAAAAGACACTACCAGCCTGGCAGATAATTTGGCTGGTGACATCAGGATTGGCAACATCAATATCCAGAACGGATTCCAACTTTCACTGAAGCCCAGTGTTGGCTACAAGTTTGGGAAAGTAGTTTCAGCCGGTTTAGGAGGCAGGTTTTTTTATCAGTTTATCAATGTATTTGCCGGCGATGACTTTTCGATACTTGATTACGGGGGCTTCGCCTATGCACGTGCCAAGTTGGGACAAAACTTTTATCTGCAGGGTGAATACGCCTATACAGATTTTGATTACAGCAAATCCTTTGGCGTACACTACAAAGTCTGGTATCCCGTGGTAGGAGGTGGTTACCTCAGTGGTGGAGACAACTGGAAGTACGGTCTGGAAGTCATGTTTCCCCTAAGTGGTGAAGCAAGGGATTACGGCCCCGTGCTTGAATATTGGATCAATATTGCCTACAAATTCTAATCTTTCTCCATCAGGACAAAGCATCGTTTGCTGCATCGCGAAGGATTTTTCCTCTGCTGAGATAATCCTTAAGGGAATGCGCTGATTTTTTGATTTCGTCTACCTCTCCCTGGATGGCGTGGGTAAAGATCTCATTTTCAGCTTTGATCAACGTTTCATTTCTGTGACTTCTTGTATCATTTTCGAGCGCCAGTTTGTGGTTGACTTCCATTTTTCTGAGGGTAGTAATTTGTTTGTGGTCCAGGGCGAATTCATTTTCAATTTTATCCAGTACAAAATCATAGGGTGATCTTTCTGAAATTACCTTTACAAACATAGGGGCCGTTTCAATAGCGATGAAGAGCAACATGATAAAAATTCCGGCAATGTAAACCGCATGGGATTTGGCCGACACCCTGCTTAGAGCTTCCATTCGGGAAGCAAAACCTGTAAGTGCTACCTGCTGCATTTTGACGAGTGCATCATCCCGTTGTGCCAGCAATTTATTTTTTTCATTTTCTTTTTGTTGAATGAGGGGCGTATAATCTTTCAATTTGGCATCGTACTCATTTTCTGCCAGTAAGGCTGCCTGTTGTTTTGCTTTGTAAATAGGACCCATGTTCCTGATCTTTGATCCACCGGTACCATCTGCCTCTGCCAGGGCTTCTCCCACCCGTGCATCTTTGGTTTTTTGGAAAGCAGCCAATTCACTTTTGTATTGATTAATTTCATTGTCAAGACGGGTGAGTTCGCTTTTGAACCTTGCATTTAAAAGGTCTTCATGCTCTTTTCTTCTTTCCTGCTGCATGGATACAATTTCAGATTGAATTTCAGTATCAAAAATTTTGAGCTCAAGGGGCTTTGAAATAACCAGGCTTATGATAACCGCAAGTACGATTCTGGGCAAAGCAATGGACCAGTCCGCAATAAAGTTGTCCTTCTTTTTCATGCTGGAAACAATGTATCTGTCAAGGTTGAAAATGAGGGCACCCCACATCAATGCAAATAAAGTAGCAGAGAAAAAATTGCCGAATACGGTATAGAGTGCATAACCCGATGCAACCGTGGCAAATAGGCCGGTGAAAAAAACGGTAGCTCCTATCCCTACGTACTTATTGCGTTCAGTAGGTGTTTTTTCCAATATTGATTGATCGCAGCCTGAACAAAACAGGAAAAAAGAAGAAAGTGAACTCATGACGCAAGATTTAAAAGTTTGAGATGGATTTCATGCAGTAAGCGGAAAACAACCTTTCAACTCAGGAAAACTGATTTGTTTACAGTTGCGTTACGATACAAGCAGAATAACCGTTACACTTCAAAAATATTGTTCATGCAAAGGAAAAGCAGATATTTTTAGACGAAATCCATAAAAATCAGGACAAAACAGCATGGATTTTAATAACTCTCCAAATAAATAATTGAAATAATTCCAAAATTAAAATAAAATAGGGCGGATAATTTTTGTTTTAACCGTATTGAATTTTGTGACCAAACTTGCGTGAATCCATACAAAATAGAGTAAATTCGCTTGTAGATAGCATTAAAAATGAGGATAGAACCAACCCAACTAAAAGTAATCCTTCTGCTGCTGGTCCCGATCCTGTTTTTAGGAAAACTGGCCGGACAGGATACCATTCCTCCGGTCATTGTGACTCCCGGTATATCCAAAACAACCGGATGTGAAGGCAGTAACATCGTTGGTGAGTTTAACCAGTGGTACAGCACAGCCGGCGGAACAGTAGCCACAGACAACAGCGGGAATTTTGTCATTGTAGCAAATATTCCGTACAACCTAGCCTTGGCCAGACTCAATGCATCTGCTGATACGCTTTGCGGCAACACTAAAAATGTAGTACTCGAATTCAGGGCCATTGATTTGGCGAACAATGTTTCTGACCCCGTGATCATTTCATTCAGCGTTATCGACACCCTTCCACCGATCATTTTTGTTAAGCCCAATGCTTCGTCCATAGAATGTACCCAGACATCCCAGGATTCGCTCAACAACTGGCTCCAGAGCAAAGGAGGTGCAAAGGCCAGCGACATTTGCAGCCCTACGGTTGACTGGACTGTTTTTTACTACCAGACATCTACCGGCATCCGGGATTCTGCATCTATAGAAGATGGCCCCTATCCCCAAATTCCGGCAGGGGCCTGCAACTGGAATGTACTGGTGAGTTTCAAAGTTGTGGATGAATGTGGCAACCAAAGTGTAACACCGATAAGAACATTTGAAGTCAAGGATACCAAAGCACCTGTATTCTCAAATTTACCCGCCAATATCACTGTTAGCTGTGATCAGGTTCCTTTGCCTGCATTGATTACGGCAGAAGATGCCTGCGGAGGGCCAAGACCCATTACCTTTTCTGAAACCTCCACAAAACTGTCATCGCCTGTACAATGCGGTCATTACAACTACACCCTTACCCGAAAATGGACGGTATCAGATATTTGCGGTAATTCCAATAGCCACACCCAAATCATCATTGTTAAAGACACCATCGCCCCGGTTTTAAGTGGCATGAGTCCTCTTACCATATCATGTGATGAATTGAGTTTTCCTGATTCAACACTTCAAATGAAAAGTGATGCATGCAGTCCTACCTTTCTGAGTTATCAGGACACCTTTGTTTTGGGGAATAGCTGTGTATTTCAAACCAAAAGAACGTATACCGCAAGCGATGTATGCAACAATGTCAGAAGATTTGTGCAGGTATTGAATGTTAGAGATGATTTACCACCAAAAATAAGTGTGCCTGCGCAAAATATGGGCATTGAATGTGATCAGGCAACCAATGTACAGGCGGCCTTTGAAAGTTGGCTCATCAACATGGGAGGCAGTGCTGCCAATGATGTTTGTAATAGCGGCCTTCATCACTTTGTGGCTGTACCGGGAAGTTATGTACTGGGAGACACCAATTCTTACCCCGGCATTCACCCCGGCTTGTTGGACCCTTCCAATTGCCCGTCTGCCATACCCTTTTATACGAGAGGAGAGAGGGTCGACTTTGTTTATTATGATGACTGCGGAAATACCAGTGTTACTTCAGCATTCTTTGGATTAAGAGACAACACACCGCCCACCCTATCCAATTGTCAGGCACAGCTTACAGTCGAGACCAATGCCGGAAGTTGTGAGGCCAATGTACAATTTGCCATGCCGGAAGCACAAGACAATTGTTCGCAGTTTTCTTCACCCGTTGTAAGGACAGCCACGGCACCGATTACATCACCCGTGCCGGGCAGCAACGAATCGGTTGTCTTTGCGGTGGACCTCACTTTTGGTCCCTACCCTATTGGTGCGCTTTCTCCTATTGCAGCATCCACCTTGATCATAGACCTTGTCAATATCGATGCCGATGATGCCTCAGAGTTTTTCAACATAGTAGATGAAGATGGAAATTTGTTGGGAAGAACCAATAATACCGATGATCAATGCGGGGACGGAAGAACCGAAGATAACACCATTCCTACAGCCAAAGTTACCCAATGGCTGGCAGACGGATTGATCAAGTTTAAATTGATCCCCAACAATCCCGGTGATGCTGTACTTGCCATCAATGATGTTTGTACCGGAGCTAAGATCAATGGCAGCCTTACTATTCCGATCGACGCCAATAACCTGATCACAAGCAGGTACACCATCGAAGGATCAGGAGATACAGTGAATATAGTTCCTCCAGCCAATTTTACTTCGGTATTAGAAGCCGGAGAACACCAGGTTTCGTTTTTGTTCAGCGATTGTGGTGGAAACCTTAGCAAATGTACCACGCAAATTACGGTTACAGACAAGTTACCTCCAACGATTACCTGTCCTACAAATATTTCACCATTAACGGTAGATGCCAACTGTGAAGCCAATGTGGAAATTCCATTGGGTCTTTACATCACCGACAACTGCGGATTTGCAGCCGGGTACGATGAAACGGTGCCTGTATCCAATGAAGCCAGAAAAATTCAATTCAGGTATAATGAAGCAAGTGGGGTGCATCTCGCATTGAATAAAAACATAACTTTTCCAATTACCCCAACCATAAAGTTTCATGATCAGCCTGTGACCATTGAGGTCAATGCCTTTGGTGATTTCAATGATGCAACAGAGTTTTTTGACATCCTTGGAGAAGGAGGTTATGTATTGGGGAAAACCAAAAATTCAAGTGGTGCAGCCTGTGGCTTGTCGCACAATGTGTTTCAAATCCCTGCTGCCCTATACAACGATTGGGCGTCGGATGGAGAAGTAACCCTTACAGCTGTTGCCAACAACATGCCCGGTGAAGAAGGCAATGGCATCAATCCCTGCAATGCGCTCACCCCCACGCAAACCATAGACAACAGCAGCTTTCTTACCGCTCGTCTTATCGTAGGCAATCCTATCTTCATTTATAAAATTGATGATGGCAATGCCAACCTGCTTCCGGCCAATGATACTTTGTCGGCAACACTCTCCAACGGTAGTCACACCATCCGTTTTGAGGCAGCAGACAAAAGCGGGAACAAGGCAATATGTGAGACAACGATTCAGGTTTCGGACAATGTAGCTCCTGAAGCCAGATGCAAAGGTTTTGTGGTTCGTTTGCACCCCTCCGGTGAAAGTGCGTATACATTATCCCCGGATAGTATTGACAATGGCAGTAGAGATAATTGCTCTATCGACAGTACCTGGGTGGTCAACGGAGTCTATAATTGCGCTGATATTGGTTCAGAAAAAACAGCCATATTGTTTGTGCAGGATGAAAATGGCAACATTGCTTCCTGCAGTGCTGCTGTAAAAATTGAAGCTTCGATTTTGAAACCCAGTTTTACGGCGGGACTATGTGAGGGCGATACACTTAAATTATTTGCCAATTTACCTGCCGGTGGAAACCCCAACGTTTATTCTTATGAATGGTACCGAAACGATGTGTTGGTTTCAAACCTTGAAAACCCAAAATTTTCCAATGCCGGTTCAGGATTCAATGGCGTTTACAGAATATTGGCAAAAGGACTTGGCGGTTGTTTTGGAGAAGGACTGGTAACCGTGAACATACAACCCCTTACTACGCCCATTGTGAATTCTGATTCCGACAATTACTGTGACAACCAGAATGTAAAACTTACAACCAATACATTTACCGGTGATATCAGGTATGAATGGTATGAGGGCTTTCCTCCCAATGGAGTGCTGATAGGAAATACGACCAGTCCGGAACTGAATATCCAACCTGCTTCGGGCATTCACAACTACTATGTAATTGCTTTCAGCCAGAGTTGTACCTCGAATCCGAGTCCGACCCGCAGGCTGACCATTTATAAAAAACCGGTAGTAACATTGATTTCCACTTTTGAAAATGTATGCGAGGGTGGAAGTATACAGTTGGGTACCACTACAACAGGGCAAGAATACATGTATAGCTGGACAGGTCCCAATGGCTTTGTAAGCAATTTGGCCAATCCCGCTGAAATAACCAATGTGCAAACGTCCAATCAGGGAAAATACCAATTGGTCATAAACATAGAAAACTGTAATTCCGATACAGCCACTACCAATGTTGTAGTTTTACCTACACCTCCCACACCTGAAATTACGGGCGAGAGCATTTATTGTGAAGGAACCACTTTTTCATTGGTGGTTAATAACCTGCCCACACAGGAAAAATATACGTGGTATAAAGACGGCGTGAAATTCAGAGTGACCAATGACAATTCTCTTGAAATCCTCAATGTTTCGCCGAGTGCCACCGGACTTTGGCAAGTGATTGTAGAATCCAATGGCTGTTCATCAGATACGTCTGAAGGTAAGTTTATCAGTATTGATAATCTTAGCGTCATTGGTGCAGGCAATAGCGGTCCTGCGTGTGAAGGAGATACCATTGATCTGAATGCTACTTTTGTTCCCAACAGTACCTACAATTGGGAAGGACCCGGAGGATTTACCGCCATTGGTCAGTTTGTAAAGGCTCCTGCAAAATCGGGAGATTATTTTGTGACCATCACAACTACCACAGGATGCAAAAATATCACCTTTACATCGGTAGAAGTTAATTCGGCACCATCCATTACGGCACTGAGCAATACCAGTACTTTGTGTATGGATGGCAAGACAGATATTGTTTTTTCACCCAGCATTTTTCCGCCCGGCAATTATGAATACAAATGGACAGGTCCCAATGGTTTTGATCAAAAAGTGGCCAATGCTAAAATTGCCAATGCTACACCTATCGCAAATGGGACTTATATCCTTACCGTATTCAACCGCAATTGCCCTTCCGAACCGGATACCAACACGATCAATATTCAACTCATTCCTTCGGCAGCTTCTCTGCTGGTACCTAACAGGGTTTGTGAAGGAGACAGCCTGGTACTGAGTACTTCTGCCATTGCAGACTTGTATGAATGGCATACACCGACCGGAATTTTTCAAACCACGACTCCGAAATTTGTAATCAACAACATTTCAGAAAGTGGTGAAGGTAATTACCATTGTCTGGTAAAAAAAGGAGACTGTTTTTCTACCGCTTTTGAAGTTAAATTTGTAACGGTGGATGCCAGACCACTGGCTCCCGGCATAGATGGCAACAAAGTACTTTGTTTTGGTGATACCTTACAATTGAAACCCAATGTCACAGGAATTCAAAATGCCAATTGGAAAGGTCCGAACGGCATTATCAGCACAGGATTAAATCTGGTAATACCCAATGTCAGAGGCATCCACGAAGGAGGCTATCAATTGTCTATTCAAAAAGATGGATGTTCTTCACCTTTTTCCCAGGTAACTTTTATTGAAGTGAAAGATTCCATTCCAGCAGCTGTTCCTGCAGAATCGGTATTGGCATTGTGCAAAAGCGGTGAAAGCCTTGTATTGTTGTGTGTTGATGATTATGATGCCAATCTGGGCTATACCTTTGAATGGAGGTTGAAGGATGGTGCCATTCTGGGAACCACAGTACAAGAATGTCTGGAAATAAGCGCCTCAGCCTTCAAGGAAGGAGAGCAGCAAGTTGAAGTATGGGCATTTAAAGAAGGATGCAGGGCATTAACATCGGGCAATGTTGTAATCACCAAAAGGGAAGCACCCAATTTGCAAGCCTCTGCCAATTTTGATATTACTACGGTGTGCAGCAGTAACGGGACCCTGGAGTTGAATGCAGCCCATGAGTCACCGGTGGTGGATGTGCAGTGGACTTCCTTATCCGGCAACAACTCGATCGTAAGCCCCAATGCCGGCACTACTTTGGTTACTTCCTTTGAACCCGGCCTCAATGTTATTTTACTCAGCTACAGCAAAGAAGGATGCATTGATTTTTCAACCGATACCGTAAAGGTTTATTTGCTGGATGTGCCGGATGCAGAAAACGACAATTTTACATCCCCGCTTAATGGCGTCGTAGAATTTGATCCTCTGATCAATGATGAATACGAAACATTTTTTAAACTATCGTTTGACCCCGTTGATCCAAGGAAAGGAACATTGGAGAAAACAGATGATGGTTACCGTTTCATTCCCTTCACAGGATTCACGGGGAATCTGGAGTTAAAATATGAATTGTGTGTAGAGGGTTGCGATAATTTGTGTGATATCGCTTCGGTGAATTTTCAGGTTGGGTTTGAAGCAGGCTGTACACCACCCACAATTTTTACACCCAATGGAGATGGCATCAACGATACCTACATCATATCGTGTATAGAAACCGGCAGGCATCAGGACAACGAGTTGATTATTTTCAATCAATGGGGTGATCAGGTTTTTCAGGCTAAGCCCTACGATAACAATTGGGATGGCACCTTCGGAGGCGATCCTCTTCCTGCGGGTACTTACTATTTTATTTTTAATCCGGGCCGAAACAGCAACAGGCTGAATGGCTTTGTAATCATACAGCGATGATGAAAAAAGTTATATACATACTTTTGATTTGGGCGGGTTGTAGGAATTCATTGCAGGCACAGCAAGAGTTATTATCGACTCAATTCATGTTCAACAAAATGGCCATTAACCCTGCTTTAGCGGGTCAGGAGAAATACACAGGCATTACAGCCATGGTTCGCGATCAATGGAATGGATTGCCCGGGGCACCGAAGTCCCAAATGCTAACGGTCAATCTTCCCAGGATTCAGGATAAAATTGGTTTGGGTTTTACCCTTAAGAACCAGCAAGTGGGTATATTCAGACATACCACCATAGGAGGGATTTATTCTTACAAATTTTTATTGGGAGACGGAGCGTTGTTGAGCATGGGTGTGGAATTTAATGCCAGAAGTTTTATCGCTGATTTTTCTGATCCTGCTTTGGTAGCCACACAGGGCCTTACCACAGACCCTTCCATACCGCAGGGTAAACAAAGCATCAATATTTTCAATGTTGGGTATGGCGTTTATTTCAGTGCTAAAAAGTTTTTTATGGGGGCATCGATTCCGAGGTTGATTAAGACAGATTTGGATTTCGACAACAACAATGTAGTGACAGAAGAAGTAAGACATTTGTTCTTAATGGCCGGTACTGCTTTTGCGGTCAACAGAGAGCTTGATCTGCATACACAAACACTTTTTAAATTCAGCGAAAATGCGCCTTTTGACTTTGATTTGAATGTGAGTGTTACCCTCGACAAAAAGTACACGGGAGGTTTGACCTACCGGGCCGGCGGAGCCAGGGGTGATATTGGAGAATCACTGGACCTTATATTTGGATTCAAGCTGAATGACAAATTAATGGTTGGTTTCTCCAATGATTTTACTACTTCAAAATTGAGAAGTTATACCAATGGAAGTATTGAAATCATTTTGCAATACGATTTGGGTAAAAAGAAAGACAGAGTAGTGGTGGTTAATCCTAGATACTTTTAACATGAGGTGGATATTAATGTTTATGTTGTTGGGTGGGAGTCAGTGGTTGTTTTCGCAGTGGACACTTGACAGCGCAGCGATACAAAAAGCGATGGTAAGCAATGAAGTGCTCATCAATAGCAAACACCTGGAATCCTGTCCTGTCAATTATAAAGACGATTATATTCTACTGGTGAAATCCAACGACGACGGGCCTAAAGACGAAAACGGTGAATATTATTTTGATCTGGTGTACACCGCTAAAAATGGCAAAGGGCAGCTGGCAAGACAGGCATTTCTTCCATTCAGTGTAAACAGCAACAAACACGAAGGACAAGCGGCCTATGACCCCACCACAGAAAAGCTATATTTTACCCGGGCATGGTACGATGAAGAAAGGGGTACCCACAAAGACACTATAGCCCTGAAAATATACGAAGCAAGGGAATCAAATCAATATGCCAACCCTGTTGTGCTTCCTTTCTGCAGTGATAAATACAATGTCTGTCATCCTACCCTCAGTAAAAATGGCAGTTTTTTGATTTTTTCAAGCAACATGCCTGGCAGTGCGGCCATGGATCTTTACAAGGTTGAAAAATCGGGTAAAACATGGGGTACTCCCACCAGGCTGCCTTCTTCAGTCAATGGTGTGGGCAATGACGTTTTTCCTTATCTATACAGAGACAGCATTTTGTTTTTCAGTTCCGACAGATCTGGAGGCAACGGAGGATTCGATATCTATTACAGTATTTTGACTGACAGTACCTGGAGTGATGCCAAAGCCCTGCCCTATCCGGCAAACTCTTCCTTCGACGACATTGGTTTTCTCTTGAATGATAAGATGAATGAGGCCTATTTTTCTTCCAACAGACCGGGTGGTAAGGGCAAAGACGACATCTATCATATAGTGAGTAATCAAACCTTCTTCAAAAAAGAGGAAGCTGTTAAGGTAGAAATGCAGGGGGTGATTTTGTCGGTTATTGACAAGCTGAGTTTTTTGCCCGTAGCAGGTGTAAGGGTTGTGCTGGATGAAATAGCCGTTGATGCAGGTAATGTATCCAATTCATTGCAATGGGTTGGTGGAAAGGGTGAAAAAGGTGAAGTAATAGTCAAAATTCAGCCGGAAGTTATCACTACTGATGAAAGGTACAGCGATGCGGATGGAATGATAAAACTCAGCCTTAACAAAAAAGGCCACTACCTCATTCGCAGTTACAAAGAGGGATATCAGGAAGAAGTGGTTTTGTACCAACCTTTGAAAGATGGCAGCGAAAATACCATTGTCATGAATCCGCTTCCCGAGCCGGAGGTTGTAAAAGAAGAAAAACCAATCAAACTTCCAGCAGAAGCAGCTGTTGGTTCTGTTTTTGTATTTAATAGCATATTTTACGATTACAATTCTTCCTCATTAAAGGAAGATGCCATTCATGACCTCAATACCATTTATGAGGCCATGGCTGCAAGACCTGAGATGAAGATACAATTATCTGCTCACACGGATTCGAGAGGCAATGCTGTTTACAACAAACAATTATCTGAACAAAGGGCAAAAGCTGCTAAAAAATACCTGGTTGAAAAAGGCATTCAGGCCGAAAGGATTAATACCGTTGGCTTTGGGGAGTCCCGCATTCGCAATCACTGCAAGGATGGTGTTACCTGTTCAGAAGATGAGCATCTGTACAACCGAAGAACTGAGGTACTGATTTTGGAATAGGCATCATCTTGCAATCATCAATTCTTGGATAAAAATTTGTTGTTGGTTGTAAATTTTCAACCAATAATTCCCATTGGCTAAATCCGGCAAGATAAGCGTAGAAGAATGGTTGCTCCATTCAAACAATACCCTACCCTGCAGATCAACCAGACTCACCCTTTGCCAGCCTGTTTCTTTGGTTTCTATTTGGCTGGAAGCCGGATTGGGATAAAACCAGGGCTTTGACAGTATTGTGCCTTTCACCCCGGATAGAACCAGAATATTGGATTTATTGGTAATGGTACAAGGTCCGTCTGAAAGGTAGCCAATGAAATAGAAGCTGCCATAAACTCCCTCAGGAAGATCAAATATACCATCTCCGGACACTGCCCATAGGCTGTCCTGGAAATACATTTCATAGTAATCATAGTCAATAAAATCCCCTTTCACAATAATGGTAGAATCGGTAAGTGTCCAAAAAGGCGCATCGGGGATGCTGATCAGATGAGTCAGTTCAATAAAGGAATCTAGCATAGCCGAGCAGGCTCCCCTGTAGGTTACTAAGCTATAAATCCCTCCTTCAGAAAGGGAGTCAGGAAATGCAGTTCCTGTATAAAAAAGATTGCCATCCCGAAAAAGTTTCAGACTATCAATTTCTTGTAAATCACAAATAGCGGGATCGAGTGCCCATTTTTGCTGATCACATAGGGTATCTTTCACCCGTTGGGTGCAGGTCATTAAGCCGGGCTCGGCTCCAATGGTAAAACAGCCTGACTGAGTGCAAGCGGATCCTTGTTCCATAACCGTGTAAATGTAAGTACCTGCAGCCAGGTTTAAAGGATCAGCTGCATTTTGAATCTTTATATCGAAATCTGATGCTCCTTCAATGGTAAAAAACACTCTGCCGTCTGCAGCATTGGCACAGGAAGCATTTTTAACAGAATCCACCCTTGTCGTAAGCTGACAGTCAGGGCTCAGCAAATACACCTTGCCTTCGCCCAACAGAGCAGTAAATAATTCACCTTCATTGTTTTGGCCAAACGAACTCAATTCATTGGGCCCCACTGTATAAACCCATTCATTTTTAACATTGCCGCAATCATCTTTTTTCAATCTCCATATCTTGCCACTGCAATAATCTCCGTATATATAATATCCATACAAATATGGGATGTTTTCTCCCCTGTAAACAAAACCACCTGTAACCGAGCATCCCTCTCCCCCGCTATTATTGGCATAAACATGAACAGGCGGATAGAATATCGTTTTATCGTTGCAGAGAGAATAATCGTATTTCTCAAAACCTTCATAACAACGCCATCCAAAGTTGTACTTAGCACCCTTTCCAAAGGGAATGTGATTGACCTCTTCCCATTTTCTTTGACCAACGTCGGCAATCCACAAGTCATGATTTTGTTTGTCGAAAGAAAATCGCCAGGGATTGCGCAGGCCCATGGCCCATATTTCTCCCAATGTATCCGGATTGCCGGCGTATGGATTATCATCCGGAATCAGATAATGTGTTGCCTCTGTGTTGACATCAATTCTGAGCATTTTCCCCAAACGTTCCTTCGGATTTTGAGATCTGTTGCCTGGATCTCCGCCTGAGCCACCATCACCCATTGCAATATAAAGATACCCATCGGGTCCGAAATTGAGGTCGCCAGCGTTGTGATTATTGAACGGCTGGCTAATGGTCATCAGAATTTTTTCCGATGATGGATCGGCTATCAGAGAATCATTGGCAGATCTTGTGTAGCGAGCGATAACCGTTTGTCCATTGCCACCGGTATAGTTTACAAAAACATAACCGTTTTCATTGTATTTCGGATGAAAGGCCATGCCCAAAAGGCCTCTTTCATTGGCACCCGAATTGACCCTGTCTGTAATATCCAGAAACACACTATTGCTATTGCTTCCGGGCGTTTTTATCTTACCGGTTTTTTCCAATACATACATTCTGTTATTGTGGTCAAATACAATATCAACCGGAATATTGAGTCCCGACATCACGGGGGTCAGTATAATTTTATTTTGCGCCTGGCCAGGCATGGAGAAAAAGGAAATACCTATATAGACAATTAATAATTTATACATAACACTAATTTGCAGTGAAAGTAAGTAAAGTAACGGATTTGGTACTGAATTTCCCTATTTTTGTCGCCATGTTACCTATCGTTTTATGTCTGAAAAAAATGCGTTGAAGTTGGAAATGTTTGCCAACCGCTTGAAAAAAGTGTTGCGCATTAGATCCAAATGGGCTAGAAAACAAGGCATCAGCTGCTATCGTCTATACGACCTGGACATGCCGGAATTTCCTTTTTGTATAGACATTTATGAAGACAAAGTTTATGTGGCAGAGTACCAAAGGCAACACCAACTGGATGAAAAAGAGTACCGTGAGTGGTTTACTGATTCGGTCACTGTTTTACGGGAGATTTTGGAAGTACCCCCAACAAACATCTTCATAAAACACAGAAAAGTAATTGAAGAAAGGGTTGACCAATACCACAAACTTGCCGAAGTAAGCCGTGAATTTGTTGTCGAGGAAGGCGGATTACAATTTATCATCAATTTGTCGGACTATCTGGATACCGGTTTATTCCTGGATCATCGCATTACCAGATCTATCGTAGCTGCAGAGAGCAGGGGTAAAAACGTACTCAATTTATTTGCCTATACAGGCTCTTTTTCCGTTTATGCCGCTAAGGGAGGTGCCCAGCTTGTCACTACCATTGACTTGTCCAATACCTACGTCCAATGGGCAAAAAGAAACTTTGAGCTCAATGGGTTAAATGCCGGCAATTATGAGTTTGAAGTTATGGATGTAATGGCATGGCTCCAAAAGCCACAGCCTCATCGATACGATATCATTGTTTGTGATCCACCCACATTTAGCAACAGTAAAAAAATGGATGGGATTTTTGATGTCCAGCGAGATCATGTATTCATGATTCAGCTGTGTAGCGCTTTGCTGAAAGAAGGAGGAAAAATTTACTTTTCCACCAATTTTACCAAATTCAAACTTCGAGAAGAAGAATTGGCGTCACTCCTAATTAAAGACATAACCAAACTCACAACGCCATTTGATTTTGAAGGCAAACTGGACAGAAAATGTTACCTCATTCAAAAAGGCAATCCTCATTAAACCATGCCTTAATGAAGCCATTGAATGATTGACCGGGCTACCTTATCCGTGCTACGCGGATCTCCCATTTTTGATTTCAAAGGCGCATAGAATTGTAATTTTTCCTCCGCACTCATCGCCTCCAACTTTTTCAATTCTTCCTCCAAAGTATGCGGATGGCATTTTTCCTGTATGCACTCTGCCACCAGTGGTTGATCAGCGATCAGATTGACCAGAGAAATATAGGGAACCTTTATCAATCTTTTGGCTAGTTGATAAGTGAGAGAGCCGGTTTTGTAACAGACAACCTGGGGTACATTAAACAGAGCCGTTTCCAAAGTAGCAGTGCCACTGGTGACCAATGCCAATTTTGCAACAGAAAGTATATCATAATAAGCATTGTCCAAAACCATGATCCGTGAATGCAAGTCTGCAGGAATATACCTCCAAAGAAGAGAAGGATCAAGATTCGAAGATCTTGGAATAAGAACATCGTAATGGGGAAATGCCCGAATGGTTTCTGCCATTATGGGAAGCATTTTTTTGATTTCCTGCGCCCTGCTACCCGGTAAAAGGGCAATGATAGGACGATTTATCGAATGGATTTTCAAGAAGTCCTGATGGGGTTTAAAAGCTTTGACCTCATCCAGCAATGGGTTGCCAAAATAGGAGACCTCATAACCATGTTTGGCATAAAATTCCTTTTCAAAGGGAAGAATGCAATACATCCTGTCCACACATTTTTTTATGACCTTAATCCTGGATTCATTCCATGCCCAGATTTTAGGTGAAATATAATATACCACTTTGATGCCCCGGGATTTGGCCCATTTAGCCATTCTTAGGTTAAAACCGGGGTAGTCTATTAAAATCAACACATCTGGTTTATAATCCTGTATATCATTTTGAACTTTTTTCAACCAAAGGGAAATAGAAAACAATTTGCTTATCAACTGAAAAAAGCCCATTACGGCCATTTCTTCGACCGGGATGAGGGGCTTTTTTCCGGCGGCTATTTCCATCTGTTGACCGCCTGTAAATTTAAAATCAGTGTCGGGTTTACAAGCTTTGAATGCATTCATGAGAAAAGCTCCATGCTTATCGCCCGAAACTTCACCGGCTATCATATAAATTTTCATCCGGCAGGTATTATCCAAACAGCACGTAAAAATATTTGTAAACCCAAAAACCTACATATATAAGGGTAGGGAAAACAATACCTCTCATCGTATGGTCGTACCTGTTTCTTCGGCAAATTTCAAAGGGAATCAAATTGCTGCAAATAGCTAGAAGACCGATGGTCCGCATGCTTCTCGTAATGGACTCGCTGGCCACCTGAGGAATGATGCCTGCTACTCCGAGCAAATTAAACAATTGTTCCATTAAAACATATCCTACTACCGGCACTATGGCACCCAGGACCAGACCCGTAAATAAAGAATCTCTTTCCATATTATTTTTCTAAAAATTTGAGTGTTTCAATCGCACGGTATGTGGTAAGATCGTGACCTGACGGTACAACAGAAACATAACCTTCGTCGAGCGCTTTAATATCTGCCAGTGGACTAGAATCCATATTGACAAACTTGCCCGTTAGCCAATAATATTTTTGCCCTCGGGGATCTGTCCCTTCCTGAAATTCTTCGACCCAGCTGCCTTCTCCCTGCTTACATACTTTGATTCCCTTTATATCAGAAACAGACCCTTTTGGAATATTTACATTCAACAAATTGCATCCAGGCATACCCTTTTGTAATATATCCTGAACAATGAGCGAAGCATATTTTTTGGAAGCTGTAAAATCGGCCTGGAAAGAAAAATCCATCAGCGAAAAACCAATGCTGTTGACACCTTCCAGGCTGGCCTCCATAGCAGCCGACATCGTACCTGAATAAATGATGTTGATGGAAGCATTGGAGCCATGGTTGATACCACTGACACAAAGATCGATGGTCCTGTTTTTCAACAGCACATTTTTAGCCAATTTGACACAATCAACGGGCGTTCCTGAGCATTCATAAGCTTCCAGTCCCTCAAACAAATCCACTTTTCTCAAACGAATGGGTTGATTGAGGGTAATGGCATGACCTTGTCCTGATTGCGGCTTGTCAGGAGCCACCACCACCACCTCACCAAATGAAGCGGCAACTTCGATCAGGTTTTTTATTCCGGGTGCCACA
>CALJKQ010000209.1 GCA_937973565.1 uncultured Saprospiraceae bacterium
CGGGTGTCGGAGCATCGGAGCATCGGGGATCGGAGCATCGTGCAACGGGGGTTGGACAATGGGTTAATTTATCAATGTGCCAATTTTCAATTGTGGGGAGGTCATCAAATAAAAGGGTTCACCTCTTTTTGATACGCCTGTAGCGCGGCAATATATTGCGGCAATACACCCATGTCATGATATAGGCACAATGTCAAAACAAAGGCACAATTCATGACGCCGGCGGCGTCATAGGTTACAGCCCAACGGCCACGTTGGGGTGGGGTGTAAGGTAGGGGCTGATTTGGCGGCATTTTTGACGGTTGTGAAACAACGCTCAAAAATGATGACAAATCTAATTGGAACACCCATTGCTGTGGGATATTTTGCGTAGCAACAACAACACCCAAAAAAAACCCATTTTTAGGGAACTTTTTTCGAAAATATTTGTTTACCCCTTTAATTGTTCAATTCTACGGTCATTTTGTGGCCATTTTCCACCCCAAATAATTAATAAACAAATCCTTTTGAACCCTCCGAAGGGGTGGGTGTTTTTGTCTATATTTGCACCCTTATCAAAACACCGGGATTATGATGTTTAAAATCAACATATACGTAAAATTTGCCCTTATCGCTGTCTTCCTATTGGGAGGCATTGGTTTATCTTTTGTGTACGGCTTTGGCTATACCTGGATCCTCATCCTGATAGGTCTGATCTTTTTGGCTTCTTACCTCCTGCTGGGTACCATCCAGTCAGCAGCGGAGAAGATACAGCTCATGGACTTTGCCGGAGCGGAGAAGATGCTGGGACTTACCTTTTTTCCCAACCTGTTGTATGTGACCAACAGATCCATTTACTACATCTTGAAAGGATCTATTGAGGCACAGCGCAAGGACACCAAAGCAGCCGAAGAGTATTTTCAGAAAGCCCTTTCTCTGAAGCTACCTTCCGACAATGAAAAGGCTATGGTGCTGCTGCAGATGTGCAACATCCAGATGATGAAAAACAACTGGCCGGGTGCACAGAATTATTTTATGCAGGTCAAAAAATTGCACATCAGCGAAAAACTGATCAAAGAACAAATCGATCAGGTAGAAAAAGCCATCAACAGCCGGGGCAACATCAACGTAGCCAGGTCCATGGGTAAACAAGGCATGCAGATGATGCGTATGGGTGGAGGCAAACGCCGCAGACCTCCTATGCGTTGATTTACCCCCATTCTAAAAAATCCTAGCCTTGACAGGAGAAGAACTGACCAAAAATTTTATCCACATCAAAGGCGCCAGGCTCAACAACCTGCGCGACCTTGAAGTATTTATACCCAAACACAAGCTGGTAGTGGTGGTGGGACTGTCGGGTTCCGGCAAGTCGTCACTCATCATGGACACGCTTTATGCCGAAGGCCAGCGCAGGTACGTGGAAAGTCTTTCTTCCTATGCCCGCCAGTTTCTCGACCGGATGAAAAAGCCGGAAGTAGATTTTATCAAGGGCATCTGTCCGGCCATCGCCATCGAACAAAAAGTGAGTACCTCCAACGCCCGTTCCACCGTTGGTACCCTCACCGAGATATACGACTACCTCCGATTACTTTACGCCCGCATTGGCAAGACCTATTCTCCGGTCTCCGGGTTATTGGTCAAAAAACACAGCGTGAGCGATGTGGTGGACTTTATCTTTTCCCAGGCCGAAGGCACCCGCGTACAACTGCTGATTCCATTGCAATCGAGGCACGAACGCACCGTCGAACAGGAACTCACCCTGCTACTCCAAAAGGGCTATTCCCGCGTCATCTTTCAACAGGAGCTGATGGCCATCGAGGATGTGCTGGCCCATAAAGCATTCAAAGGAAAACAGACTACTCTCAACCACAAGATGGACATCCGCATCCTCATCGACCGTTTTGCGGTGAGTGATGATGAAGAAAACAGAAAACGCATCGCCGATTCTGTATTGACCGCATTTTCAGAAAGTGAAGGAGAATGTTATGTGCAGGCAGGCCAGAAAAAAGAGGTTTATTTCAACAACCGCTTTGAGCTCGATGGCATGGAATTTCTCGAGCCATCACACCAGCTGTTCAACTACAACAATCCCTACGGTGCCTGTCCGCGCTGCGAAGGTTACGGCCGCATGCTGGGCATCGATCCCGAAAAAGTAATACCCGATGATTCGCTCAGCCTGTATGAGGAAGCTGTCGCCTGCTGGCGCGGAGAGAAAGGCAAGGAATGGCTCAACCAACTGGTGCGCAACGCCCACAAGTTTGACTTTCCGGTCCACAAACCCTACCGCCAACTCACGGCCGCCCAACAAAAACTGGTGTGGGAAGGCAATGCACATTTCGAAGGCATCAACGACTTTTTCAGCGACCTCGAAAGCAAGACCTATAAAATTCAAAACCGCGTCATCCTGGCCCGCTACCGGGGCAATACCACTTGCTCGGAGTGCAAAGGAGGCAGGCTCCGAATAGAAACCACGTATATCAAAGTGGCCGACCGGCACATCGGTGAACTCATCAACATGCCCATCGACGAGCTGAAGTTGTTTTTCCAAAAGATGAAACTTTCAGCCCACGATGCCAAACTCGCAGAACGCATCCTCACCGAGATCAACGGCCGACTGCAGACCATGATGGACGTAGGACTCGGCTACCTCACCCTCAACCGCGTTTCTTCTACCTTGTCGGGCGGAGAGACCCAGCGCATCAACCTCACCCGTACCCTGGGCAGCAACCTCACGCAATCGCTGTACATCCTCGATGAACCCAGTGTAGGCTTGCACCCCAAAGACACCGAAAACCTGGTGGCCGTACTCAAAAGATTGCGCGACCTCGGCAACACCGTTGTGGTGGTCGAACATGAAGAAGAAGTCATCAAAAATGCAGATTACATCATAGAGATCGGTCCCCTGGCCGGCAGCCATGGTGGTGAATTGGTCTATGCCGGTCCTTACAAGGAATTTCTCAAGAGCAAGACCCTCACGGCCCAATACCTTACCGGCAAACAAGCCATACCCATACCGGACATCCGCCGCAGCTCAGCCAACAAGATCAGCCTGGTGGGCTGCAGACAGCACAACCTCAAAGGCTTTGACGTAGATATCCCCTTACACGCTTTGACGGTAGTAAGCGGAGTCTCCGGCTCGGGCAAAACTACTTTGGTGAAGCACATATTGTATCCTGCCTTACTAAAGGCCAAAGGCGAAGCCATCCCCGCCTCTCCCGGCAAACACGATCACCTGGTAGGAGACCTCAAGATGGTCAACGGCATCGAAATGATCAACCAGGCACCCATAGGTAAGTCGTCCAGATCCAACCCCGTCACCTATGTAAAAGCCTACGACAGCATCCGTAAATTGTTCTCCGACCAACCCCTCTCCAAAGTCAGGGGTTTTGATCCCAAACATTTTTCCTTCAACGTAGAAGGCGGTCGCTGCGAAACCTGCAAGGGCGATGGCAACATCACCGTAGAAATGCAGTTCCTCGCCGATGTTACGCTGGTATGCGAAGAGTGTAAAGGCCAACGCTTCAAAGCCGAAGTCCTCGAGGTGCGCTACAACGAGCTCAACATCAACGAAGTGCTCAACCTCACCGTAGAAGAGGCCATGACCTTTTTTGTCAAGAAAAAAGACATCACCACCAAACTCCAACCCTTACTGGACGTGGGCCTGGGCTATGTAAAACTCGGACAGGCATCCAGCACCCTCAGCGGTGGGAAGCACAGCGCGTCAAGCTGGCTTCTTTCCTCAGCAAGGACTTCACGGGCAAAAACATCTTTTTCATCTTTGATGAACCCACCACAGGCCTCCACTTCCACGATGTGCGCAAGCTGCTCGACGCCCTCAATGCCCTCGTTGAAAATGGCCACACCGTCCTCATCGTAGAACACAACCTCGATGTCATCCGCTCCGCCGATTGGCTCATCGACCTCGGCCCCACCGGGGGTATGGAAGGCGGCCACCTCCTTTACCAGGGCAAACCCGAAGGCATTGCCAAGGTGAAAAAGTCTTTGACTGCGAAGTGGATAGGTAGGGGTTAGGGATTGTAAACTAAATTACCTTATAAAAAACCTTAATTCCCTTAATTCTCTTAATGTTTTAAATAAAAAAAGCCCAATCTCTTCTCAGGTCAATGTCTCTCAGTGGGCTCTCCCTTAAGTGGTAAATATGAATCTCTCATAATATAGACATATACCAAAATGAAGGACATTGTCAAATCAATTTAACATTAAGGGAAATAAGAAAATTAAGGGCTATGCACTAACCATGAGCATCCATCTTAATTCCCTTAATTCTCTTAATGTTTAATATGAAAAAGCTAAGCTTTCTGATACAAAAAAAAATAACTCTTAATGTATCTAAATGCTCTTAATGTTTAGATAAAAAAGCCCAATCTCTTCTCAGGTCAATGTCTCTTTGTGGGCTCTCCCTTAAGTGGTAAATAAGAATCTCTCATAATATAGACATATACCAAAATGAAGGGCATTGTCAAATCAATTTAACATTAAGGGAAATAAGAAAATTAAGGGCTATGCACCAATAATGAGCATCCCACTTAATTCCCTTAATTCTCTTAATGTTTCCAATGAAAAAGCGCAGCTTCCTGAAGCAACTCAAAAACCAATCAGACAAATAAGTTGACAACAAAACTACAACATGTTTGACATATTCGTATCTTTGACAAAATTTCAGACATGATAGAGACGAATTTAAAGTTTCTAAGGAGCAAACACAGCATCTCACAGGCCGAGCTGGCAGAGAGCCTGGGCATACCCCGTACTACACTTTCAGCTTATGAGCGGGGCTTTGTAGAGCCCAACATCGAGCTCATGCTCAAAATGGCGAAATATTTTGGGGTAACCATGGACGACCTCATAGCCTACAATTTGGAGCACCAAAACCCCGAACACAAGGGGGGTGACAACCTAAAAGTGCTCGCCATCAGCGTTGACCCCTGGCAAAACAGCAACATCGAGCTGGTAGATACCAAGGCAGAGGCCGGCTACCTCGATTCCATGTCTGATCCCGAATACATCAAAGACCTGCCCAAAATCTACTTTCCCAAGATACCCCAAGGCACCTACCGTGGCTTCGAAATCCGGGGCGACTCCATGCTGCCCGTCGAGCCGGGATCCATCATCATCAGTTCTTACGTAGAAAAACTGGCCGACATCCGCGACGGCAGGACCTACGTAGTAGTGAGCAAATCAGAAGGCGTAGTGTACAAACGCGTGAAAAACCAGCCAAAGGACAAAAGTTTGTTGCTCATTTCAGACAACGAGGCTTACAACCCCTATTCCATGCATTACAGCGAAGTGGCCGAGGTTTGGCAGTATTACGCCCACCTGAGCTTTTCAGACAGCAAACACACCTTCAATGCCTTGTTGGAAGATAAATTGTCGGATATACAAAAGAAGGTAGGAGAAATGCACAGCAAGGTAGTGGGCAACTAAGCCGACTTCTGCATCGATACCACCACCCCACTCATAATGATCAGAACAATGCCGATCAGGCTGGTTGTATCCGGCATGGCATCACCGATCATGACCCCAAAAAAGATCGAAAATACAATGTTGGAGTAGCCCACCGCCCCGATCAATCCCGTATTCCGGTGTGAAAATGCCCGGGTGAGAAAAACCTGGCCCAACAAAGCCGCTACGCCCAGGCAGAGGATAAGCGGCAGATCATTCCATTGCGGTACCACCGGAGGTGCTATGATAAAATCCAGCGCCTGGCCCTTGTAAACCGTGCTGGCCAACATCGAGAGCATCGGAAAGCCAATGCCACACAACATAAAAGAAAGCACAATGGTCCGGTTGTCGTAATACTTCGTGAGCCCTCTTATGCTCAGATAAGCCATACCGGTCATCATTAAATTGGCAATGCCTATAAGATGGCTCTTCACCTCTAGTGCATGGCTCGACATCTTCGGTACAAAGATCATACACAGCCCCACAAAACCCACCGCGATGGCCGTCCACGCCGCCGCACTCAGCCGCTGACCCAGCCAAAACGCAGAAATCACCGCCAAAAAAATGGGATACGACTGCTGGTACGTAATCGACTCCGGCAGCCCAATGGTAGTGACCCCGTAAAAAAAGAAGTACAAGGCTATCGTCCCGATAAAACCCCTGAAAAACAACAACCACGGCCTCCCTCCCTGCTGCTGTGGAGGTTTGGTATATAGCCAGTACAACACAAACACCACCCCAATCACATTGCGAAACAAGACCAAATGCACCGAAGCATACTCATCCTTGAGCAGCCGCGCTATGGCCCCGGTAAGGGCAAACATCAGGGAGGCTAATACCATAAAGCTGAGGGATCGCTGTAAGGGGGTGGTTGGGGGGTTCATTTTGCAAAGATAATCATAGATGGGATGTAAAATATTAGGTCAAAAATATCAATTTATCACCCCAATAAAATAATATTTGTCGATTCTATTTTGGGTCCGAGGTTAAAATAAATCAATTATTCAGGCCGGTTCAGTAGATGTTTTACTCAGGTGGGAATAAAAGGTAAGCTAATACTTCTACCATACCCAATGTCATCCGGATCAGGAGGCTGGAGTGCTCACAGCTTGTTAGCCGAAGAGTATTTAAATATATTGTCTTTTATGCGGTTTACATCTTTAACGATAAATTGGGCTGCATTTGGCTCTAAATCGTTCAGGTATTCCAAAGTAGGTGATACTTCTTGCCAGGGTTTTAGTTTTTGTATAAAATGAACTCTTGAGCTATTATCTAAGCTGTTTACACTTAATACTAAATTATGATTTGTTCTATGCGTAATGGAAAATATTTTCACTTGACTTAGAGATCTACTAAATCTATAATTCCACATTATCTCATTCAATATTGGGTTTGAGACCTCATGCAGCACTTCTTTTCCCTTTGTAATGTGAATATGT
>CALJKQ010000210.1 GCA_937973565.1 uncultured Saprospiraceae bacterium
AGTTGAGATACAAAGATATTTTTAAACGCAAGCTGTGGTCCATACTCATACATTTTTACGCAAGATAGAAGGAATCTATGATATTCTATACCCACAATCCTTATCTTTACTACAAACAAATTAGACACGATGTCACCAGACCATGTCCCTTTTTACGAAGCACTACCCGATCTATTTGAACTCATTCATAAACTGGAGTTATTTGAAGATGGGAAACGATGGGCAGATGCCACTCCTTTGGTTTCTCCCGAAGAACTGAAGAATCGTTGGAATCAGCTTGAAGTGAAAGGTGTAAATGAAGTCAGTAATTTTGTAAATGAAAATTTCAGCTATGGCTCTGCGGATGCACCAGCCACATTTAAAAACACACCGGATCCGGAAGATCACATTCGAGAATTGTGGCATCATCTGCTGAGAAAAGGAGGCTTCAAGTCAATAGAAGGCTCATCCTTAATTCCACTACCCTTCGATTACATTGTGCCGGGAGGGAGGTTCAATGAAATTTATTATTGGGACAGTTACTTTACGATGCTGGGATTGGCCATTCACGGCTATCACGATGTGATTGAAGATATGATTAAAAATTTTGACCACTTCATTCAAAAGTTTGGCTTTATCCCCAATGGAAACAGATCGTATTTTCTTTCCAGATCACAACCCCCATTTTTTGCGCTTATGGTAGAGCTCTTAATGGAATTGAAGGGTGAAGATGCCGGCTCTACCTTTCTAAGCTCAATGGTGAAGGAACACGCATTTTGGATGAAAGAACCCAGGTGTGTGCAATTGAAAGAGGGGTATAGACTTAACCGCTATGCTGATACACTGCAGACACCTCGCATTGAAATGTACCGTGATGATCTTGCTTTGGCACAATCCGGCAGCCATGCCTCCACTCTTTTTATGCACCTTCGTGCTGCTTGCGAGTCGGGCTGGGACTTTAGCGCCAGGTGGATGGATGACGCCCGGGATCTGAAAACCATCAGAACCCACGACATCCTGCCTGTCGACCTTAACGCCTTACTTTACAAAATGGAGAAACAGATAGCAAAGCTGAAGCTCATTCAAGGAGATTCAGCCGGATATGACCAATATTTTGCCTATGCTGAAGCGAGAAAACATGCTATGCGAGTATATTGCTGGGAGGAAGGTTGGTACGACTTTGATTTAAAAACCGGTACGACCAGCAGAAAGTTAACTGCTGCATCTATGGTGCCCCTTTTTGTAGGTATGTGTACCCCGGAAGAAGCAACCATCACAGCTGAAAACGCACTTTCCAGCTTACTGGCTGAAGGAGGGCTGCTCACCACAAACACAGAAAGCGGGCAGCAATGGGATGCGCCCAATGGTTGGGCTCCCCTCCAATGGATGGCAGTAAAAGGTCTTGACAACTATGGCATGGTGTCGCAGGCAGATGAGCTGGCTTCACGTTGGCTTGAACTCAACCAGAGAGTATATCAACAAACCGGCAAGATGCTGGAAAAATACAACGTAAAAGACATGGATCTGCCCGGAGGTGGCGGTGAATATCCCGTGCAGGACGGTTTCGGGTGGACAAATGGGGTTTATGTAGCTCTTAAGCATCGAAAACTGGCTGAGTAAACAGCTAAAAAATTGATTTATTGATATTTACATATCGCATTACACAATATTGATATAAGTATTATCTTTACACGAAATCGAAATTATGCAGATTAGATTTTGTGGTGCCGCCAGACACGTTACCGGCAGTTGTCACTTGCTGATACTAAACAATGGGACAAAGATATTATTGGACTGTGGCCTTTTTCAGGGTGAAGATGCGGAAGATTTTGACCGCAACAGCCATTGGCATTTTGATCCGAGAGAAATAGACCTTCTCATTTTATCCCATGCCCATATTGATCATACAGGGAGGGTTCCTAAATTGGTCAAAGATGGCTTCCAGGGCAAGATTTATTCCACCCATGCAACGAGAAGTCTTTGTGCCATTATGCTTCTGGACAGTGCGATGATTCAGGAAAAAGATGCCGAATATTACAATGCCAGATTAATCAGAAAAAACAAGAAAAGCACGCACAGACTTAAGCTCCGAACGCCCCTATATACGCAGAAGGACATCACTCCTGTGATGAATCGATTTACCACCTATAGTTACGATACCTGGGGCCATATTCACCGCGATGTCAAAATCATGTTTGTAGATGCGGGTCATATTCTGGGCAGTGCCGGTGTCGTTTTATCTATCATGGAAGATGGTAAAGAAGTATTGCTGGGCTTTACGGCAGATATTGGCAGGCCCGACAGACCCATATTGAGAGACCCCAAACCACTTCCTCCGGTTGATTATTTGATATGTGAATCAACATACGGAGACAAGGAACATGAAACCAATCCGGAACAATCAGAAAAATTTCTGGAAATCATCAAAGAAACCTGTATCCGCAAAAGAGGGAAATTGATAATCCCGGCGTTTAGTGTAGGAAGGACACAGGAAATCGTCTATATGCTGGATAAGATGTCAAATGAACACTTGTTGCCCAAAATCAAAGTATACGTGGATAGTCCTTTGGCTGTAAACGCTACCGAAGTATTTGGTGCACACCCGGAGTGTTTCGACAATGACCTCAACCAATATCTGCTTTCCGATGAAAATCCTTTTGGATTCAAAGGGCTAATTTATATACGGGATGTGATGCAGTCCAAAAAGCTCAATACACTCGAAGAACCTTGTATCATCATTTCATCATCCGGTATGGGAAATGCGGGTAGGGTCAAGCACCACATAGCCAACAACGTAGAGAATCCCGAAAACACCATTCTCATTGTGGGCTATTGCTCGCCCAATACACCGGGAGGAATATTAAAATCAGGCGCATCTTCCATCAAATTATTTGGTGAAGAAAGACAGATAAGGGCGCAGATAGAAACCATGGATTCCTTTTCTGCCCATGGTGACCGGAAAGAAATGTACCACCACATTCAAAACCAAAAAGACTCCATAAAAAATTTGTTTTTAGTTCATGGTGAATATGAGACCCAACAAAAATTTCAACAATACCTTCAGGAAAGGGGTTTTAAAAACATAGAAATACCGGCTGAAAAGCAAGAAGTAGTATTAAATTAAAAGAAGAGGATGAATTTAAAATTAAAATCAGTTTTGTGTTTGCTGTCAATGATATTTGTAATGTCTTGCAATTCTCTCTACGATGGAGATTTTGAGTTGGAAGACAGCGAAAGAACTGTTGCCGTTCCCCTGGCGTATGGTTCGCTGAGTATTCAGGATATTGTTGACCGTGCAGAAGGAGATGCCTCCATACGCATTGACAACCAGGGGCACATTACGGCTCTGTATAGCGGCGAAATTTTAAGGGACAACGCCAGTAAAATTTTTCCTCCCGTTCCCGGTATATTTGAGTTTGCCATTTTCGATACTATAGCAGAATTGCCCTTACCGGTCAATGGTAGTTATCGCATTGACAAAGGAATTTTTGACAATACCAACATTTATTTCAAGTTTACCCATTTTGAAAAAGAGATAGTCAAAGTTAAAATGTTGATCGAATCTGTAAATCAAGATGGCAAAGTTTGGGAGCAGGATTATACCCTGGATTTTACAAACGACGCAGATGGCATCATCGAAACTACCACATCCTCACTTCTCAACTGGAATGCTTTTCCGGTTAATAACAAAATCAAGTTCAGGTATCTGGCTTACAGACCCAATGGCGACAGAATAAAGATGCCGGGAGTGGCTATGAAATTTGATGTTTTGAAATTCATTTACCTGGATGGTTATTTTGGCAATCACACTTTTGACATCAAAGGGGACATCATAAAAATCAATTTATTTGATTTGTGGAAATCCGGGGGATTAGAGATTGAAAATCCTCAAATAACACTGGATGTTGACAACGCTTTTGGTTTTCCTGTGAGATCAAAGGTAAATCAACTCACAGTCAAAACACTCGGAGATAAACTATTCAACGTTGAAAGTGAGTACATCAACAAAGGCATTGATTTCAACTACCCTGCCATTGGTGAAGTGGGTGCGATCAAAAATACTGTTTTTCATTTTGATGGCAATAATTCCAATATAGGAGAATTGTTCAAAGATAAAGTAGTACAAGTAATTTATGATTTTGATGCTTTGGCCAATCCTGATGGAGATACTGGCGTGAAGAATTTTTATACGGCGGCATCCTTTTTTTCAGTCAAAGTCAATGTCGAACTGCCAA
>CALJKQ010000211.1 GCA_937973565.1 uncultured Saprospiraceae bacterium
AACATCACCTGGCGGCATTTGGGACTGACAAAGTACGATTGCATAGCCATCAATCTTTTGGAAGCACTTTGTTTTAGTGCGTCATAGGCAATTTCGTCAATTTTAAAATCTCCGTCTGCCGGTCTATCCAGCAAGAAAATAATTTCAGGATAGGCTTGTGTTGGCTGATAATCAATCATGCCTTCCTGATGCAGAACTTTCAATACAAAACCTATTCTCGTGATATCTGTATTAAGCGCTTTCGCAATTTTGGAAAGATTGATTGCTACGTGCTCAACCGTCAACCCTTCATACATCCTCAACAACTGAGTAAGCAGTAATCCTCTCAGGTCTTTTTCCGGATAATGGCCTAATAAATCTTGTGGCCTGCCGGTTACCATCAGACGCGATGGACTTTTTATGGCCTCAGAGAAAGTAAACCATCCCTGCTTCTCTAAAATCTTTAAAATGGCTCCTAACTTTTGCTGACTAATTTTGGCTTTTTGTGAAAAGTCTTCCGTATCCAAATAAAACGACCTGCCGGCCCCACTGCCTGTGGCAACTTGCAAGTACTGACACAAACGAATGTATAATTTTTTGATCTCAGGTACTGCCGGGTAATTATTCTCAAATAGTTTTTGAGCCTCAATAATATCTGAAGCATTAATCAAAGCAACAGCATACGATTTCAAACCATCCCTTCCTGCCCTTCCTGCCTCTTGATAGTAATCTTCAATCCCGGATGGCACATCAACATGAACAACACAGCGTACATCCGATTTGTCTATACCCATACCAAATGCATTGGTAGCTACCATTACCCTGTATTTGCCATCCATCCAACTTTTCTGATTTTCTTCTCTTATTTCATGCACCAGGCCGGCATGATAAATGGTGGATGATATATGGTTTTCTTTTAAAAATGCCGATATTTTGGCACAGCCGCTTCTGGATCTGTTATAAACAATCGCAGCTCCCTTCATCTTGGAAAGAATGCGTAATAGCTCACCATTTTTATCATCTGTTTTAACAACAGAGAACGAAATGTTTTCCCTTGAAAAACTGTTTTGAAATATCGCCGGAGACTTAAGAAAAAGTTGTTCTGCAACGTCCGAAACAATTGCCGGGGTAGCTGTTGCTGTAAGAGCAAGCAATGGCACCTCCGGTTTAAGCTCTCTGAGTAAACTTACCTGAAGGTAACTGGGTCTGAAATCATGACCCCACTGAGAAATACAATGCGCCTCATCAACTGCGATGAAAGCTATTTTTGCCATATAAAATCTGACCTGAAATACCTCAGATGCAATTCGTTCCGGTGAAATATACAATAGCTTAAGTGGGCCATGTACAAAATTGTCGAGTATGATATCCACTTCATCAGAACTCAACCCACTGTGTATGGCCTTGGCAGCAATGCCTCTGCTGTTGAGCGACTTTACCTGATCCAACATCAGGGAAACCAATGGCGAAATGACCACTACCTTCCCTTCAACCATCATTGCAGGCAATTGGTAACAAATGGATTTACCGCCTCCTGTTGGCAGTAGTGCAAAAGTATCTTTACCGGATAAAATACTGGCTATTATTTTTTCCTGCGGGAATCGGAATGATGTGTACCCCCAGTACTTTTTTAAAACAGTTAATGCTGTTTCTTTATTAAATTCCAAAGCATCGTTTTCTACCATATCAACGGTAAAAATATAAAAGAGAAAGCACAGTTTCTCTACTATTTTGCTTCTGCCATGTTAAAGTTAAAACTTCGGACAGTAGGATTTATATTGCGATTTTCTTCGGAAAAGATTGTCGCTGTCACTGATGTTAAAAGACAAATTAATCATGGCAGTGAAATACCAATCTTGTACCCCGGATCCTCCTCTTTGGGTGCCGGTATTGCGCTCCATCGGTTCTCTTTGTCCTAAGTACTCTGGTGTGCGATCGCTAAGCCGGGCTGCCAACTCGCCATTTAACTGCATCAATTCATAATAATTTACGTAGTTCGAACTGATATCATCAATGTAGTCGGTAAATGTTCTTCTGGCAAGAATTTCCAGGCCAATATCAAAATTTCTTCCTGCTTTGATTATAGCACCCGCACCGAAAGGAAGCGCAAATGCGTATTTGTTATATTTTTTCCCATATTTACCTGAGCCCTGGCCTTCGGTACCCAACGGTTGCAACTCATAAGTATTCCCTTCAAACTCAGTTTTTGGATTGAAGTAGAATCCCGCAAGTCCCGCTGTTACATAAGGACTGAAAATTTGCTCTCCTCCGTAAGGTTGATAGCCAAAGAAATAATATTCTCCCGTAAGACTTATCTCTGCAATATCAGACTTGAAATTGAGATTTCTTTCCACCTGCCATTGCTGACTGGAATTGGCATCATCCCCTTTGAGCTTGCCCAAAAGGAAGCCGGCCTTGATGCCAAATCTTCCCAGATGATTGTATTTCCCATAAATCTGGAAAGCTGTTCCTCCATTGTTGCTGAGGTTGGAGGAAAATTCAGGCGCATTTAAATCACCCCAATAAACCGACTTACCTACACCTAAACCCAATTGCATTCCCTGTGCGTGAAGCACCATCGGGAGTGAAATGATTACCGCTAAAACAAACGATTTCATGACAAAGTATTGGTTATAAAGTGCAAATATATAACAGATTATTCAAATGTAAAATTATTTTAATACATAATTTACTGAAATAATCAATTTGGCTCTAATTGAATAACATGATAAACACCTAAAACCCTATTGATCATGCTAATTTTTAAATAAAAATTAACAACACAAAGCAATTGAGTGCCTTCTTTTATAAATGTCTGTAATTTTACGTTTACCTATTGGAAATCAACTACTTTTTTACTCTAATATGTCAAAGCTTATGGATATTTTTCATCTATCTGTCGATTTGGTCACATTGGGCACCACCAATGGGTTTGAAGTATGGTAAAATAGGTATAGATTTGCGGGCTAAATCATTGTTTATGAAGTCATTTTTGTTTTCAGCTTGTTTGTTCTTTATTTCAGTTTTTGCACATGCCCAGATGGCCCCAAAAAACTGGTATCATTTGGATGCTTCAGAGGGGTACAACGGAACTTCCGCATCCAAAGCTTTTAAGGAAATTATCAAAGAAAAAGTAGGTAAGCCGGTGGTAGTGGCCATCATCGACTCCGGAATTGATGTGGAACATGAGGATCTAAAAGCAAATATATGGCGAAATGCCGGCGAAATTCCGGGCAATGGTATCGATGATGATAAAAATGGCTATGTGGATGATATTCATGGCTGGAACTTCATTGGAGGTCCGGATGGCAAAAACGTGGGACCTGAAACCTATGAGGTGACCCGTTTGTATGCAGCTCTAAAATATAAATATGAAAACGCTGATCCTGAAAAATTGAGTAGTTCACAAAAAGCAGAATACGAGCAATTCCTCACTTACAAGTCCAAAGTTGAAGAAGAGAGACAAAAGGCTCAGGAGGATCTTGCGCAAATTGCCGCTTTCGAATCTCAGGTCCTGGTGGGTATGAATGCCATAGCCAATGCATTGGGAGAAAGGCCCAATGATGTGAAAGTCATTATGGGTGAAGACCCTTACAAAGAATTGAACCTGATCGAAACACCGGAATTGGCAATGGCCATCAACGTAAGCAAACAAATCCTGAAACAATCTGATGAAATCACAAATGTTAATCAGCTGAAAGAATCATTGATATCGATTCTCGACGAAGAAAAACAGGGTTCTCAAAATAAGCTGGATTATGCTTATAATCCTGATTATGATTCAAGAAAACTAATAGTTAAAGACAATTATGCCGACTCCAATGAACGCTTTTATGGCAACAATGATGTAGAAGGTCCTGATGCTCTTCATGGTACACACGTAGCGGGCATTGTTGGTGCAGTAGTTGGCAATGAAATAGGAAGTGATGGAATTGCCCGCAATGTAAAACTTATGTCCGTGAGAGCGGTGCCGGATGGAGATGAAAGAGACAAAGATGTAGCCAATGCCATCAGGTATGCTGTAGATAACGGAGCCAGCATCATCAATATGAGCTTTGGAAAAGGCTATTCCTGGGATAAAAAAGCAGTTGACGAGGCTGTTAAGTATGCAGCCAAACACGATGTATTATTGGTACATGCAGCAGGTAACTCAGGTCAGAACAATGACAAAACTGACAACTTCCCCAACGATTTTCTGGGGAAACATGGATTTATTTTCAAGAAAAAATGCCATGCTGATAATTGGCTGGAAGTTGGCGCCCTTTCTTTCAAACCGGGAGAGGATATGGTTGCAGGCTTTAGCAACTATGGCAAAGAAAATGTGGATTTGTTTTCACCCGGCGTTCAGATCTACGCTACCACACCCAATGATGAATACCAATACCTGCAAGGTACATCTATGGCCGCTCCTGCAGCAGCTGGTGTTGCGGCAGTAATCAGATCTTATTACCCCGCACTGACTGCCGAACAGGTTAAAGAAATTTTGATGAAGTCAGTGAAACCCATTAGCGATGTGGTGAAGAAACCCGGTACCAAAGGTGCAGAAAAGGTTTCTTTTTCAGAACTAAGCGTTAGTGGAGGAACCATAAACTTATACAACGCAATGCAATTGGCGGCAAAAACCAAGGGCAAGAAAAAGATCAAGGAAGAAACGCAAAAAGGAGCTTAATTAATCATATGTAGGAGAAGACAAAAAAGATGGAGAGAATTAAAACGAAAATAAAAATTTCTGGTGAGGATGGCGTAAGCCCAACTCTCCTGGTGATTTCATTTTTGTCTGTCTTTTTTGTTTTCTTTCTATTTGCCAGATTCTTAAAATTCAATGAGTCAAGAATTGGACATCTCATCAATGATCCCATTCTGAGTAACTGGGGTCCTTCTGACCACAACATAGAAATTTTCATCCTTACCTATGGCCTTATCCTGTTTGGTTTGTCCTGGGCACTGAGGACCAAGATTGGCATGTTTACTACCAATCTTTCGATCTGTTTTTTAATTGCCTTCAGAGCCATTACCCTCTATTTAGTTCCTTTGGAACCCCCTACAGGCATTATACCTTTAGAAGATGTCTTTTTGAAAAATACTTTTTACAATCAGGATGTTTTGTTAAAAGACCTGTTTTTTTCCGGTCACACGGCTGCTGTCTTTTTGCTTTATTTTCTCATCCAAAAATCCTGGGTGAAGTATGTCCTATTGGCCGGAGGCATTTGCCTTGGCATGCTGCTCATGAGACAGCACGTTCATTATTCCATAGATATTTTTATTGCCCCCCTCTTCTCGTGGCTGTCTTTTCAGGGAGCCAGCATTGTCAAAAACCTGATTACTGAAGAAGAGACCGAAACCCTCGAGATGTTTGAAATTTCAAACGACTAAAGGCATCATTGTCCTTCTGCTTTTCTTGTGATGAGCGGTATTTCCTTAACAACCAATTGAATGGTATCCTGCAATCGATCTTCAAACATCGTTATTTTTGATCTTTTCATCTCCTGAATTACTTCCTTCGTAAAATGTCGAATGGTGATCATTTCCAATCCGGTGTCAAAACTTACCGAAAATTCCTCTGCCAATTTTTCAGCAAACTGATGCAATTTATCCGGATGGTTGTTTACACACAAGGTAAAAGAAATAGCTGTGTTGCGCATCATGTTTACCTTTATTCTGAGATCAGACAAGATCCCAAAAATATTGCTTAAGTGTTGTTCTGCTACAAAAGAGAAATCCTTCACAGAAATGGATATCAATGCCTGCTCTTCTTCTACAACCACAATCGGAGGATAATATACTTCCCCTTCTGCAGATATTCTGGTTCCGGTGGATGAAGGATCATCAAATGGACGAACATAAAGGGGAATGTTCTTGTTCTGCAGCGGTTTTATTGTCTTTGGGTGAATCACTTTGGCACCATAATAAGTCATCTCTATGGCCTCCTTGTATGACAATTTTTCGATTTTGGTTACGTGGTTGAACTTACGTGGATCCGCGGTCAATACACCCGGTACATCTTTCCAGATGTGCATGGCTTCTGCACTGCAACAATAACTGAGAATAGCCGCTGTATAATCAGACCCCTCCCTACCTAATGTGGTAGTATGGTTTTCCTGGGTTGAACCAATAAATCCCTGTGTCACCACTACATCATAATCCTTGAAATTTACCTCCATTGTCCTGGCAATCTTTTCTGTAGACAAATGCCAGAGTACTTTGGCTTCCCGGTGAATTTCGTCAGTGTACAAAACTCCTCTTATATCCAACCAGGCAGCTTTGATACCGGCTGCTTTCATAGCATGGTATAAAATCCTGCTTGATACCAATTCACCAATGGAAACAACCTGATCGTAAACATAATCAAAAGGGTCATGTGGCGCTTCTTCCAGTATCCAGTCAATCTCCACAAATAAATCGTTTATGTCCTTTTCAACTTCGGTACCATCCAATTGCAAAGCTTTTACAATGGAAGCGTGGTTTTGTTTTATCGACTCCAGCTTTGCACTTGCCTGACCATCTTCATTAAAATAGGACTTTACAACTTCTTCCAAAGCATTGGTAGTCTTGCCGGTTGCTGATACCACCACGGCTATCTTTTCGCTTGCAAAATACTGCATAATGCCTATGACATTTTGCAAACCAGCGGCATCCTTCACAGATGCTCCCCCGAATTTAAAAACATTCATAATCCTTGTTTTTTTTATATAGAATCTGCCTGCACAAGGGCGTTGCGATTGTCGTTGCTTTCAATAGCCAATTCAATAAGTTTGGTTATCAGTTCTGTATAGGGCAATCCTGAAATCTCCCATAATTTTGGATACATCGATATTTGAGTGAAGCCGGGAATGGTATTCACCTCATTAATATATAAGTTGCCTTCAGGTGTCAAAAACATATCTACACGGGTCATCCCTTCGCATTCCAGCAAACGGTAGGTTTCTATGGCCAGGCTTTGAATTCGGCTTACTTCATCAGCATTCAATTTGGCAGGGATGTCAAGTACTGCTCCCCCCTCATCAATGTATTTATTTTCAAAAGTATAAAATGACGATCTGGGAATTACCTCTCCTACAGTTGAAGCCTCTGGATACATATTTCCCAAAACAGCACATTCTACTTCCCTACCCTTCAATTTTTCTTCAACCACAACCTTTGGGTCAAACCTGAATGCGTGTTCAATGGCTTTGTTATAAGATGCCTCATCGTTGACAAAACTTACACCAACTGACGATCCCAGGTTGGCAGGTTTTATAAACAATTCAGAGCCCAGCTTTTCAGAAACTTCAGCATAAGTAAGATGATCATTGTAATGCTTTCGCAGGGTCACAAAATCTGCAACCGGAATGCCTGCTTCTCTCAAAAGTCTTTTGGTTACATCTTTGTCCATACCTATGGCAGAACCGAGGATACCACAACCCACACAAGGCAAATTGGCGAGTTTGGCGAAACCCTGAACAGAACCATCTTCACCATATGTTCCATGCAATACCGGAAAAATGACGTCAATCTTACCAGCATCTGCCCAATTCCCTGCCTTCACCAGACTGTGATCAGATCGGAAGAGCGTCGTGTAGGGAAAGAGTGTC
>CALJKQ010000212.1 GCA_937973565.1 uncultured Saprospiraceae bacterium
CCCACAGCTGAAGCAATTGTTACAGGCAATTATGAACAGAATTGGACATGGACGGCAGAGCCAGTTTATGCACCTTGTTCTGGTGGATTTCCAACCGTAAAGATTACGAATTTCAATATTACTCCTGGCTCACAAAGGCCGCCATATATTTACAGAATTTCTGCCAAAAATGGAACACTTCCAGCCAATGGCGCTGAACCTCCAATGTATGCGAATGTATCCGAGTTTATAATTCCTTACCCTGGTGGAGTAGGCGGATGGTATGAATTACAAGCTAAAGACGCATGTGGCAATTTTAAAACTATTTCTGTATATGTTCCGGATCAGGCACCAAAGCCAAGTGCTACTACAACATTTAATAATTTTATCAATTGTGCAGGAGATGCCAAATATACTGTGTCTGCTAGTGGAGGAACTGGACCATATACTTTTGAAATATTAGCAGGTTCAACGGATCAAGTTGGACTTACATTTACCAATGTTACTACTCATATGTATAACTTGAGTGCTAATGGATATTATAAAATTAAAGTGACCGACCAGTGTGGAGGCTCAACTATAGTAGAGATCACAGTTGCCATATATGGAAAACCGACATTAAGTATTGGTGGAGGTTTAGGTAAATGTGGAACCACAGGTCCTGGTGATCCTGGTACGGGTATGTTAAGTATTACTTCTTACCAATTTGGAATTGGGCCATACACCGTTGAAATTACATCAGATTGTGGGTATTCAAATACATTCTTGAATGTGGCCACAAGTTTTGAAATATATGACCTTCCTCGCCCGTGCAATTATACAATAAAAGTTAGCGACGGGTGCGGATTTATGAATATTTATAACCAAAATTTAATTGGACCTGGAATTGGGAACCTCTCATGCGGTACCTACCCGGAATGTCCAGAACCCAATTCAGAATTATTAAGGCAGGTCGTATATTTTAATTATGGGCCGCCTTATAATCCTACCTATCCAGTCACTTTTGATATTAAAAAGAACGGTATTCTAAGTATTCCGGGATACCCTAAGTCTAATTACTTTGATTATTATGTAAGAGAGGCTTTAAGTCCGGGAATATATACCTATTACGTAGAAACCTATGATCCGGCCACGGGTTGTTATAGTCTGACGAGGTTGGAAATCCAGGTTGAAATATTCAATAAGCCGACAGTGACCAACCATGTGTTGACCTTGTGTGATGATGGCAACAATGGTACCGAATCATTTGATCTAAATGCAGCGCATGGCAGCATTACCTCATTGGCCAATAACATTAGTTACCATATCAACGCAGCAGATGCGCAATCCGGCAGTAATCCATTGGCGTCGCCTTACAGCAATGTGTCCAATCCGCAAAAGCTGTATGCAAGGGTAGTCAATCAGTCGGGTTGTAGCAATGTAGCAGAACTGGATTTGATGCTCAATCCCGTGCCTGCACCGCAGCTCAATATCGTGGATGAAAGTTGTGTAGGCAGTGCCAATGGTTCTGTGACTGCAGTGAATACCAATCCAAATGAGACCGTGCGGTATACTTTGGATAACCAGAATTGGTCTAATACAGGGGTGTTTACCAATCTGCCGGTCAGCAACTATATCCTCATCAGTGAAAACCAGTTTTTGTGCAGGAGTCAGCAGCCGTTTAGTATTCAGACAGGATTGTTGATACAGATTCAAACCTTCAGCGCCGTGTGCGACAACAAAGGGACACTTTCCGATCCGGCAGACGATGTTTACCACATTACTTTGTTGGTGGGCAACAATTTGAATGCAGCCGGAAGTTTCCAGCTGACCGGTTCCAACGGATTTACCGGACAGTATAATTATAACACGACATACAATTTTGATCTTCCGGCCAATGGGGCTACCATCACATTTACGCTTACTGATATTGCCAGGTCTTGTACAGCCAGCAGGGTGATTGGTCCATTGAATTCGTGTTCAACCGATTGTATCGCCGATTTGGATATTATATCCCTAACATGCAACGGCAATGGCACACCTTCGGATCCCAATGATGATTATTATGTGATGTCATTCAGGGCTACTGCCTTAAACGGAGCGGCCAACAACATGTATATATTGAGTGTAGACAATGTGCCAAAAGGCAATTACATGTACGGCATTACTTACAACATCAATATTACGGCCACCAATCAACTGGCTGCCATCAGGGTTACCGATGCTGATGATGTACAGTGTTCGACCAGTGAGGATGTAGGGCCGCTCAACAATTGTTCCGATCAATGCATTCTCAATGCTTTGGTTGAATCTGTAAATTGTGTTAACCCCGGAGGTAGTCCAAGTCCGTTGGATGATTATTATGAAGTAAAAATCAAGGCATCCATTATCAATGGTGGTAGCAGCACATCTTATTCCGTTAAAACCACCGCAGGTGTGACGGTCAATGGTACTTACAATACCACGCTTACACTGACCATTCCGGCTTTGGGACAAAACGAAGTATTGACCATCACAGATGCCGGAAACAGCGCTTGCAATACCACACTCAACCTCAATGTGCTGGAACCTTGTTCCGGTCCTTGCGAAGTAGATGTGGATATTGTCGACTATGATTGTAGTGATAATGGTACTACCAACAACAGCAATGATGATGTGTACACGGTGAGTGTCCTTGCCACTTTGGTTAATGGCGGAAGTTCCGGCACCTATACGCTCAAGGTAGACGGAAAAGACTATCAGGGCAAGTATGTCGAGGTTTTGAAAATTACACTACCGGCCGATAATGTTGCACACAACATCAGTGTGGTTGACAATGTAAGTGCGGAGTGTAAAGGCAATGCACAAACCGATTTGCTACTTCCATGTTCGATGCCATGTACCATCAATGCCACCGTTGTGAGCTATGATTGCAACAATGGCGGCACCACAAGTGATACTGAAGATGACACATACACCGTGACCATTTCAGCTACGGCTTCCAATGGCGGTAGCGGATATACAGCGGTTGTGGATGGCAAATCCACCGATGGTATATATGGACAGAATTTAGTGCTCAATTTTAAAGCAGACAATGTTGTCCATACCATTACCTTGACCGATAAAAACAATGTGGTATGTACGGTTACGATCAACACACCCTTACTGGCCCCTTGTTCCGGTCCTTGTGAAATCAATGCGGTGGTATCCAATATTGTGTGCAACAACAATGGAACCAACAATACCGATGCAGATGACGTCTTCACCTTTGATTTGTTGGTCAATGGCAATAACACCCAGTGGAAGATCGATCAGTTTGGCGGAGTAGATGGCTTTGTGGGCAACAAAAAGACCATGGGTCCATTCCCCATTGCAGGTAGTGAAACCAGCTTCCTTGTCTATTATGCCAATAGCCCCAACTGTAAACAAACCGTAAACATTACCCTGCCTGCAACGTGCAGTGAATGTACACAGACGGCCGATGCAGGTAATGGCGGAGAGCTATCATGTACCCAAAACTCTATCTTGCTTTCGGGAACAGCCAGCCCCAACGGTGTATATCAATGGTACCTGAATGGCAATTTGGTAACTACGGCCACTACCCTGGTAGCGGGAGAACCCGGTTGGTATTACTTCAGGGCTACCTATCCGGATGGTTGTGTAGCTGAAGATTCAGTGAGGGTAACCATTGATGATGATTTGCCGGTTGTTACAGTCACCAGAGGTTTGGATCTTACTTGCGAAATCAGTGAAGTAGAATTGGTGGCAACTGCAACAGGCAATAACCTTAAATACGAATGGACAACGGAAGAAGGAGTGGTCGTCGGAGAAGGACTGACCTTAAAAGTTACCGAAGAAGGTAAGTACTTCTTCCGTGCTTACAATACGCTTACCGGCTGCAGTTCCGCTACAATTCTGGTGGAAGTGCTCAAAAACACCAAAGAACCATCCAGTGTCATTTATGCCAAACCAACGGTTGTTTTTGACTGCGTGATCAAAACCATCACCTTGTACAACGACAATGAGCCGGATGTATCTTATACCTGGAGAGCCAACGGTAGTATGATTTCGACTAATGAAACCGTTGACATATCCACCACGGGTAATTATTCACTCATTGCCATCGATACCCTTTCCGGGTGCTGGAGCGAATCCAATCTGATCATCAATTCATTGATAGAATATCCGATTATCAATTTGGTAGTGGAAGATACGCTGGATTGTGTCACCAGCTCGGTATTCATCAATTCTGCGGGATCTCAGGTAGGTCCGGATATTACTTATCATTGGCAGGATAAAGACAGGAAGAATTTATCCACCACTCCGGGTAAAATTGAAGTGACTGAGCCGGGCAATTATTACCTGATTCTGAAAGACAATTCCAATGGTTGTACCAATGAAGATACGGCGGCTGTGGAAGTGTTTGAAAATGAAATCGACATCAATCTGCCGGTGACTATTTTTGTTCAGGAAGGGGATACCGTACGGTTGAACACCATCCTCAACATTCCGGCTGCTGAAATACAGTCGATCAAGTGGACACCTACCGACAACCTGAGTTGTACAGATTGTTTGAATCCTGTAGTGACGGTACCGGAGGATGCATCTTATACCATAGAAGTTATTGATATATACGGATGTAAAGCTGTGGCAACGGTACGGTTGCTGATAACCAAGCAGGAAATTGTCAATATTCCCAATGTCATTGAAATCGATAATGGCAACAATGGTGGTTTTACACTCTATGGTAATGACCAGGTTGAGCGCATCAACTACCTTAAAATTTACGACAGATGGGGTAACCTGATGTTTATCAATGAAAACTTTGTGCCCAATCAACCGTCGTTGGGTTGGGATGGCCGATTCAATGGCAAGCCGGTAGTTCCGGGTGTTTTTGTGTATGTATTTGAAGTTGAAATCAGCGGCCTGGGACCACGGGTATATGCCGGTGATTTAACCGTAATCAGATAAAAAAAAAGGGGCGAAATTTTCGCCCCTTTTTTGGATTATGCAATTCTGTTATCTATTTTCTTTTATCAGTTTTCCATGGTATCTGCCGTCTGCAGTTTCGATGCTATACAGGTATATTGATGATGGCAAATCTTCTGTCTGGAACTGCCAGGTTTGAAGACCCGTCTCTGCGTACCATGATTGTTGCATGACTGTTTTACCCATGCCATCGGTAAGTATCATTTTTACGTCACCGGCTGTTACTACATTGAGCTGCAGGGTAATGGCGTCGTTGAAAGGGTTTGGAAATACCTGATAAGCTTTGTCCTGGTGGGCAACCAGATTTCTGTAGCTCGCTTCTATTTCTTCCTGATCGTGGAATCCGGCAAATTTTTCGGGATTGATGTCTCCCATTTGAACCAGCATAAACTGAAGACCTTCTTTATTGGCACTGACCGAGTCCAGACGTGTCCAATCTGCGTGCGCGCCCAGGATATCTGCTTTCATAGCTTTGGTATGATCATCCACGATGAAAGCGTAGTGATTGATTTCCCCAAAATGGGTAATTTCACCGGTAAGATACTTCACCATTAAAGCGAGGTCGTCTGTATTGATTTTGCCATTTTTATCGAGGTCTGCTGCCAGGTACTGCCAATTGTGCGCCAATGATTTTTGTCCTAGCAACACAGCCGTGAGTAAGTCCAGATCTGCTTTATCGATGTTAGCCAGGGCTTGGTTGTTGGCAACCGGACATTGTAATACATAATTATGGTTCTTGAGCATTACAGTATCAAAAGCGAAAAGTCCCTTCTCATCGGTTTTGGAGAAAAATGTAAATTCAGTAGTAGGTACCGTATCTCTTTTTTCGGTAATGGTCAGTTTTTCATCCATAAAATACACCCAGTAGCCGGAAAGGTTTTTGAAACTGTCTTTGGTTACTACTTTGGTAGTATCGTAGCTGATATTGACTTTGTATTGTTTGGCAGGGTCATAAAGTTTGAGATCAGCTCCGGCCACCCCTTTGCCGTAGGTATTGCCTACCCAACCTTTGACAGCAAAACGGGAGGCTGCTACCGTTGGAGGTTTGGGTTTGCAGTCTTTTATGTTGGCACCGTTGTTTTGGATGTCGATTTCTACTTCGCAATAACTCTGGTTGCCCCTGGAATCCGTAACATACATCTTGACTTTGGATTTGCCCACATGGTCGCAGGTAAAGGTTTTTGACATTTCATTGGGATCAGGTGAGAAAGAATACCTCAACGGGTAATTGTTGCAGGTTGAGTAGCTTTTCCAGTTGAGGTCTTTGGCCCAAAGTTGTACCATGCCCTGGTCGTTGACGCCATCGTTGTCAGTATCCAGCCCCATAAGCGCTACCGACAAATTGCTGACACAAACCGCTACCGGTGCTTTGTCGTTTTTAACGGTTACGTTTACCAGGCAGGTTTTTTTCTGTCCACAGCCATATTTTACGGTCAGGGTTACCTTGGTAGTTCCCACCGGATAGGTGCCGGAAATGTTGGCATTTTTTTCAGTGGAATAAGGAGAATTGTTGGTAATTTCAAAGTTGCCACTGCAGCTGGAAGGATTGATGGTTAACGGATTGGCGATCACTTTTCCAAATTTACAATCAAAGGCACTGACCGTTATATCCGGGATACATTGGAAGTCGGGTGGGACTGAGTTGACAATTTTGATGGTTTGGGTGAAGGTCCAGCTCCCCTGGTTGCTGTAATAGCCACCGGATGGCATCTGGCACCAATCAATGACGGTCCATTTCCTCAATATTTTTTTGCAATCCGGAGTTACTGTATACAGAGCGTCTGTATACGAATAGCCGATCATAGCGCATTCAACAGGTACCCAGGTAGGTTTGCCCGTTACATCGGGATGTGTATTGGGATTGCAGCCCTCTAAGGTTACCATGGCGGGCCAGGCGATGGTAGAGCCATTGAAACTGCCGCCTCCACCCACGGTGATGGTTTGCGTGCAGGATTGCAGGTTCCAGTATGGATCTTCGATGGTCCAGGTTCTGGTGATGTAGCCACTGCCACAGCTGTTGAGGTAGTAGTTGGTTACCGGAGTTCCGGCCGAGTGGTAGCCCGAACTGTTGTGGTATTGGGCATTGCCATAGATGGAAAGGTCCCAGAGTTCGGCGTCGCAGTCTACCGTAACATCGTTGGGACAGATCAATGCCCAGGTAGGTGCATTGTTGGCCCGGAGGGTTGAAACGAAGGCCATCGACAGGCATAAAATTCCCATGAAGAGGGTGTAGTTTTTTTTCATGATTTTTGAGACTTTAGTCAGTTAATAAACAATAACTGCCATTCAGACAATTATATATTAAAACAAATTTACATGCATAAAATGATAATTTAAAGCATTTTATGTTAAAGTTTTAAAATTAGGTGGAAACCCCTAGCCTTGCAGCAGGGATAAATGAATCAAAAAATGGAATTTCTGTCTTAGAGTTTGAACTGGATATTTCCTTCCAGGCTCACGCTTGTGCCGGTGCCGGAAGAGAAGGCTTTTTTGAGTGTACCGCCCTGGGTGGTATTCTGAAACTGCACATTTTTTAAAAACAAACTGCCCTGGTTATATATCGCCCCACCATTGGTAGTCGAGGTAGCATTGATGAGTTTCATATTTTGCAGGGTAAGGCTTTTACCGGTAGCTACATTAAAAATTCTGCCTGTATTGTTGCCCGAAATAACAAAGGAATTGATATCGAGGCCGTGAATTTTCATGTTGCTGCCAATGGAGATTTCTCCCGAACTTAGGGTAATGGTGCTGGCGGTTGGTACGGAAAATACAATGGTGTCGGCATTGCATACATCGGCCACCGCTTGTCTTAGGGAGCCGGTGCCGCTATCCGCTGTGCTCGAAACGGTAATATTGCCCGGATTGGTGATGGGAAAAAAACCACAGGTATTGGTATTGGAAGTAGAGCGCTGCATGACAGAAGTAACAGCCGATGATTCGTCTGAAGACGGAATTCTTCTCATGACCCCATTGGGAATGGATCTGTGCATTACCTTGTTTTCATCAATAACATGGGCCAGCAGCATTGCGTGCCCCAGCTCGTGGAGTGAAACAGATTCGAAGTCGTACTGACTGGAGCCTGGCGTTGCGGTTTCAAAATTCCAGGTAGCACCACTGAGTACATCGTCATATTCCATATCTATTTCAGTGGTATGCCAATATAACACACTATTGATGTAACAACCCTGAAAATACGTATAAGTCTTGCCCAGGGCATCACCCAGACTGGAAAACTTGATCACGTTGACGTTGTCGTCGGCAATAGCATTTACCGAGGTAGTAGTGGGGTTAATTTCAATATTGATATTGTTGTTGCACCGCCAGGTTTTCATGGCTCTGGCCAGTGAAAGCCGTGCACTGTTGTTGTTGTTGAAAGCCGTGTTGAGTTGAAAGCTGATTTTACCTGTGTTGGTAGGGTTGCTGTGTCGGATCGAATAAGCATTATTTTGATACACTACATTCGTTTGGGAACTCAGGATATTTACATTGGAAGATGAAAACTGGTTGGGTCCATTGGAAGTGCTGGTACTCACATATACGGGACCTGTGCCGGCATCATCGGGAACCAATACTTTGATCTGTGTATTGGACCAACTTACGATCTGACTGGGCAGAGCATAAGCAAGAAAAGATGGATTGCTGGCCCACAGAAAAAAGACGGTATCCGCCACTGTCCCAAAACCTGAGCCATTGATGGTCAGGGTAGAGGCTGTTCCCGCTGTGATGGATGTAGGTGAAAAATTTGTAACCGCTCTGCTGGCCGCTAACATTGTTTTTTTACAATAGGTAGGCTTATTTTTGTTTGGGGGCTAAGCCCGGTGACAGAAACAATGGCTCTTTCCAACTCTTTTTTGCTTAGGTCAAAGTCCTGAAATACCCCTGACGCTATTCCTGTAAGGTAGTTGTAAGGGTACCATGAAAGATGTCCGAAGCCTAGTTGTAATGAGCCCTGAGGCAGCTTTGATCTTTCTTCTGCAGCATCTACCATAAACAGACCGTATGAACCCGGCTGCGGGTGAACAGAAGGCTCAACCTTTATGGCTTTAAGGTCTATTTCTCCACCAGGACTATAAAAGTAAACCATGCTGTCGGCCTGGCCTTTATACAGCGTGTATACGCGAATACCATATCGGGTATAGATCATAGAATGGTCGGCATTCCACACACATTCTGCGGAGACCACCTTGCCGTCAACAATTGTGGCTGCCTGACCTGCTACTGCGTCGAATTCAATTTTCTGGTATAAACATTGAGCTGTCAGCAGGGTAGATATCACAGCCATAAAAATAGTAATCCCTAATTTTTGAACCATATTCTCTGATATTAGATAATGATACTACAAAAAACGATCAAAATTTATCTGCCAAAGGCGCACGAAAGCGTAAAAATAGCACTAATATTTAGGTTTTTATATATGTAATAAAATATTAATATAAAAAATTTTTTCAAAATACCTTATTTTTGTACCATGAATCATAAGCTCACGGTATACAATAGTATGACAAGGGAGAAGGAGATCTTCACCCCTATTCATGAAGGATTTGTTGGCATGTATGTCTGCGGACCCACTGTTTACAACGATGTTCACCTGGGAAATTGCAGAACTTTTGTAAGTTTTGATGTGATTTTCCGTTACCTCAAACATTTGGGATTTAAAGTCCGGTACTTACGCAACATCACCGATGTAGGGCACCTGCTTGATGACGGAGAAGACCGCATGCTCAAAGGGGCCAAGGCAGATCAGATGGAACCCATGGAGGTAGCCCAAAAATATACACTGGGCTTTCACCAGATTATGCAGATTTTTAATACCCTGCCGCCCAGCATTGAGCCGAGGGCTACGGGTCATATTCCGGAGCAGATTGAAATGGTAGAGACCATCATCAAAAACGGCTACGGCTACGAAGTAAATGGCTCCGTTTATTTTGATACCCTTGCTTTTGCAGAAAGAACCGGCGAGTACGGAAAGTTGTCGGGACGAGTCATCGACGAATTGATGGCCGAATCGCGTACCCTGAAAAACCAGGATGAAAAAAAGCACCCATCGGATTTTGCCATCTGGATGAAAGCAGCACCTGAACACATCATGAAGTGGAACTCTCCCTGGTCGGTAGGTTTCCCCGGTTGGCACCTCGAGTGTTCGGCCATGAGCACCAAATACCTCGGTCAGCAGTTTGATATACATGGAGGAGGCAACGACCTCAAGTTTCCGCACCATGAAAACGAAATTGCCCAAAATGTAGGTTCTTGCGGTTGTCAGCCCGCCCGCTACTGGCTGCACACCAACATGCTGCTGCTCAACAGCAAAAAAATGTCGAAGAGCGATGGCAATACCATATCTCCCACAGAATTGTTTACCGGCGAAAGTGTACACATGACCAAGCCGTATTCACCTATGGCGGTGAAATTTTTTATGCTGCAATGTCATTACAGGTCAACCCTGGATCTCACCGACGAAGCGCTGCAAGCGGCAGAAAAAGGATATAAGCGACTGATGGAAGCATTGAGAAAACTCAAAAAACTCGAAGCTCCGCAAACAGCAGGCGCCATGGATGCCGAAATCAACTCGCTTGTTGAGGGCATTTATGAGGATATGAACGATGATTTCTCCACGCCCAAAGCACTGGGGACCATCTTCGAATTGGTAACCAAGATTAATATTTTATCGGATAATGGTACCGAGGGTCAGATTTCCGCAGAAGTATTGAATCGCCTAAAAACAACACTCATTGCCATCATCGGTGACGTATTTGGACTACTGGATGAAGGAGAGGGCGACAACCAGGGAACCGCACTCAATGGTTTGATGTCATTGATTCTCGACCTCAGGCAGGCTGCCAGAACCAACAAAGATTGGCCAACATCAGATAAAATCAGGGATGGCCTGGCCTCACTGAAGATTCAGGTAAAAGACGGAAAGGACGGCAGCAGCTGGAGTTTTCAGTAAGATTAACGGGAAATTGAGGTAAATTCCGTAGTTACCCTGCTTGACAAGGGGCTTCAAAGCCCATAACTTTGCAAAATATTTTTCACTATAAAAATACCCATGAAAAAATTTATCCCCCTATTTGTTTGCTTGCTTGTTGTGTGGAATGTGACGGGTCAGACGGTGACCAACACACAAACCACTTTGATCTCTAAAAGAACCGCCGATTGGTGCCCCTACTGTGGTACTTATGGCTGGCAGTTTACCACCCAACTCAAACCAAAACTTGTTGGAAAAGATGGCATCATGTGGAATGTCCATCACTCCGGAGGACTGGCCACCAATACCAGTAAGGCCATCGCTTCCAATTTGGGAGGAGCAGGCCAACCCCTTATTTTTCTCAATACCGAAGCAGACGACATAGGCTTAAATGCCGGCAACGTAAGTGCCAAAGTAGATGAGGTCGCTCAGTGGGTCGATGACCTTGCCTTGTTTGGATCATTGATTGGCATGGGAGGCGAGGCAGAGCTGGATGAAAGCAACAATAAGCTCAAAGCCAAAGCAAAAATTAAATTTTACGATTCAGCCGAAAACGGTGAATTCTTTATTGGTTTTTACATCGTAAAAAAGAACCTGGTTGCCTTTCAGCAATCCGTAGGGCAGAACGCTGTTCACCATGCCGTATTGGATCAAAGCATGTCGGAAAGTCATTTTGGAGTAAGGGTAGCAGCAGCACCTGTGGCAGAAAATGCAGAATTTTCGGCCAGTGCAGAACTGCCTAACCTGGTCTTACACAATGGCAAACTGGAAGACACCAAAGTAGTGATGGTTTTGTGGAACAAACTCAGCTCCGGTAAATACATTTTCCTCAATGCCAGAGAAGTTGACATCAAAGCAGATCAGACCAGTAATGTCAATGATGTCGACAATGCGCTTCAGTTTTCTGCGGTAGCTGGCATTGATTACATCGATGTGATTTTGGATAAAGCTTTTGGCACTGAAACTTCCCTCCATGTTTACGATATCAATGGCCGTGAATTGAAGGGTGACATCAGCCACGACAACCAACGCAATTACAGAATCTCAGGATTACAACTGACTACGGGTACTTATTTTGTGACGCTTGAATCCGGTAGCAGGAGGGTAAGCAGACAAGTATTTTATACCCGTTGAGCATACTAAGAATTATTCTATTGAGCTTCCTGTTGTGTTTGACGGGGAGCTCATTTTTATTCGGGCAGAGCCATCGCGATACCCTGCTGAGCATTGGGAAGTTTGCTGTTCATTTTGATTACAATGCATCGGTTTTACCAGACAGCCATGCACTCAGCCTTCAGCTGCTGGTAGATTCTCTTTCCAAATACAAGGAGAAAATATTTATACTATCCGCGCATACCAGTCAGTCGGGCAGTGCCGCTTACAACCAGCAACTCTCAGAAAAGAGGTTGGAGCACGTAAGGAAGTTGTTGATAGAAAAAGGCATCGACAGCACCCGCATTGAAGGATTGGCATTTGGAAAGGAAAAGCCCATCGTAAAAGGAAAAAAAGAAGAAGACCAGGCCGTCAACAGAAGAGTAGAAATCGAAGTGAAGCGCAAATTTTTACTTACCCAATTGAATGGCAGCATTCAGGTTGATAGCGGAGCCTTTGCCAATGCGGTGTGGATAAAGGGAAGCAATCGCTTTTTTCAGGATTCGGTATTATCACAAACGGACGGTAAGTTTAGCATGTGGGTCCCTGATTTTTTACCCATCACCCTTTCCACTTTTGTGCCCGGGTATGCAGCGGATGTTGTCAATTTTTTGGTGGATTCTAAAAAGAAAAATACCACTGTGGTCATTCCCATGATTGCCCTTAGGCCGGGCAAGCCCATTTATTTTCACTCCGTACAGTTTTATGGCAACAAAAATATAATCCTTCCCAAATCTATGGAGGCATTGGAAAACCTGGGCATCCAGCTTTTGAAAAATCACAGCTATTGTTTCGAACTTCAGGGACACGTCAATGCGCCTGGTGTTCCTGCATCCATGGCCTGGCAATACATGGACCTATCCAAAGCCAGGGCAGGCAGGGTGTATGAGTGGCTTAAAAATAAGGGCATGCAGCCGGAAAGGATATTGCCCGCCGGCTATGGCCACCTCAAGATGCTTTATCCCAATGCGCATGAAGAGTCATTGCAGCAAAAAAACCGAAGGGTCGAAGTCCATGTCCTCGATTGCGCAGAGCTGGCCAAACGCAGAATGGAATTCAACGAAGAAGAATATTTACAGCTTACCGCATTGCCTTTGTACAGCGATTTCAGGGGCAGTGAGCAGGTAAGGCAGTAACGGACTTACCAACTGCCGCCGCCACCTCCTCCAAAGCCTCCTCCTGAGCTGCCTCCACTGAAGCCGCCACCACTGCTGCCCGAAGAGGAAGCCACGGTTGAAAAGGCAGAACTTATTTCTTTGGGACTGAAATCAGAACTGAAGTCCTCCATTGTGTTGTTGTGGCT
>CALJKQ010000213.1 GCA_937973565.1 uncultured Saprospiraceae bacterium
AAGCAAATATCGTAGGAAAAATTGGGCAGTATTTCAGCCAGTTTTTCCATTTCTTCCCGGTATAGGATATCTTCTACTTTTCTGGCTCCAAAAATAAGATGCATACGGAGAAATGGTATTTGCTTAAGGGTTACTTCCTGAATCATTGAGCGAAAAGGAGCAATGCCGGTGCCGGTGCAAACCATGATGAGTTGGGTACTTTCCAAATTTTGGGGCAATATGAAATTTCCTTCCGGGCCTTTGAAAGTAAGGGTGCTGCCTTTGGAAATTTTATCAAACAGATAAGCAGTACCCATACCTTGCGGATGGCGAACAATGCATAGTTCCAATAACCCGTCATCATTGGGTGCGTTGGCAATAGAATAACTCTTCCAACGATGTAGTCTTTTTTCTCCTACCGGCAAATCAAAAGTAATGAATTGTCCCGCCTGAAACCCAGGAAATGCTGAGTCGGTTTTTAGAAAAAATCTGCGGACGCCGGAATTTACATCTTCTATATCCAACACTTGGGCTTGATACCAGGTGGCAGGCATGCTAACTAATTATACGTTGACAAAAGGAAGGGACGTTACTTCTGCTTCCAACAACTTGCTACCCATTTTCACAAAGATTTTGGTACCCGGTTTGGCATAAGCAACACCAACATAAGCCATGCCAATGGGTTGATCCAGGCTGGGAGACTGTGTACCGGAAGTGACTACACCTATGTTCAATCCGGCAGCATCACATACTTCATAACCGTGTCTGGGCACCCTTCTTTCATTCATGGTAAAGCCAACCAGATTTTTCATCAGTCCATCTTTTTTTTGCTGTTCAAAAATGGCTTTTGAAGGGAATTCTGCATTCTTCTTCAATTTGGTAATCCAGCCAAGGCCTGCTTCCAGCGGGCTGGTGGTATCATCGATGTCATTTCCATACAGGCAATATCCCATTTCTAGTCGCAGGGTATCTCTTGCACCCAGGCCGCAGGGCATAATATCAAATTCGGCTCCTGCCCTCATTACCGCATCCCACAAAGCGGCGGTATTGTCTTTCTGACAGTACAATTCAAAACCGCCACTTCCGGTGTATCCGGTTGCAGAAATAACAACATTCTCTACGCCGGCAATGGTGCCTTTGGCAAAGTGATAGTATTCGATTTTGGAAAGATCAACACTAGTCAGTTTTTGCAATGCCTGGGCAGCTTTTGGACCCTGTACCGCAATCAAGCCGGTTTCGTCTGAAATATTGATCAGGCGGGTATCAAATTGATTGAGGCTGCTTATCCAGTCCCAATCTTTATCCATGTTGCTGGCATTGACCACCAACATAAAGGCCTGTTCTCCTTCTGCACACATGTCATCGAACAAGCGATAAACGAGCATATCATCTACCATTCCTCCTGTTTTGTTGGGTAAACAGGAATATTGAGCGTCTCCCGGCTGGAGTTTGGAAGCATCATTGGAACTGATGGCTTGTACCAAATCCAACGCCTGTTTTCCTTTTACAATAAATTCGCCCATATGGCTAACGTCGAATATGCCAACCCTGTTTCTTACAGCGTGGTGCTCATCAATAATTCCCGAGTAGGATATGGGCATGTTGTAGCCTGCAAACTCGGCCATCTTGGCACCTAATTCTATGTGTTTTTGGGTAAGTGGTGTTGATTTCATGGATTTGGTAGGTATTTATTTATTCGCTTTTAAAATAATCACATCAATGATTTTATCGCCCTGGTACAAAGTATGGACTACATCCATGCCCTCTTTTACTTTTCCGAAAATGGTGTAATTGCCATCGAGGTGAGGTGCCGGGCTATGGGTTATAAAAAATTGGGAACTTTCGGTATGATTGCCGGCATGGGCCATTCCCAACAAGCCTGTTTCCAAATAATAATTGAGGTTCAATTCAGATCTTATGGTATAATTCAAACCACCGTAGCCATCGCCCCTGGGGCAACCCGCCTGAACCACAAAGTTGGGAACAACCCTGTGAAAAAATTTGTTGTCGTAAAAATCCTTTTGGCAAAGTTCAAGAAAATTGGCCACACTGCCGGGTGCCTTGTCTGTAAACAACAATAAAGTTATATTTCCTTTGGTTGTTTTCATGACCACCTCAATAGAGTCGCCTTGAGCCTCCAGTGCGCTGAAATCAATGGGGTGACTGTAGGGTGCTTTATAAGCATTGTATGTACTGTCAAACAGAAATGCCCTTGCCTGCATAAGCTCATTGTAGGACTCTACATCCTGAGGGAGTTTCAATCTCGACTTGGAGGATTCAAACCACGTAGTGTCAGACACAAAACCTTTAGCTCCGGATTTGGGATCTTTGAGTATAACAGAGGCTGCTGCTACAGTGCCGGAATCCCCGCTTTTACTCAGGTTTACCAGCAACTTGATAATGTAAGACTTAACTTCTATGTACTTTGAACCATACGCTTTGATAAATTCAGGATGTTGCAGAATCTTACCAAAGGCCTCTATGATGGCTGTTCTTTCAACCGGTTGTGTTGTTTTACCATATAAGCTGGTAAGGGTTAAGTATTGATAAGGATCTTCACCCAGGACTCTCAGCCATTCAGCCTTTTCATAAGCACCGGTAGCATTTGAAAAATAAAACTTGACCTCTGCTGCCAATTCGTTTTTAAACTTGGTAAAAAACAAAGGTGTTAATTTCATCATAGATTGATAAAGCCTGGTTTTTACCCGCCAGTCAAGTTCCGGCGTTGCCAGTGCTTTATAGTCGTATAATTCTTCTTTTTTGCCCTTTCTCCCAATCAATTCTGCTGCCAAAGCTGCCACATGGAGGTTGGGATCTTTAACAAGATTAAATACCGTTGCTTTTACGCTGTCCAGTTCAATGTTCTGAAATCCCCTCAAAGCATTGCATTTCACTCTGTAATCCTGTTCAGTGGTGAGCAATTGGACCAGTTTTTTATCCAGGCCTGTGGCCGAAGTACGTGATACTGCCGAAGCAAGTGCCATGCGGATTTCGGGGTTGTCTTCAATTCCCAATTGATTGATAAGCCTGTCCACCAATTCGGGACTTACGGCTTCTTTGAACCTACCAAAGTAGTGAGCCGACTGCAATCTTATAGGTTCACTTATAGCTGCATTGGAAAGCAGTTCCATGGCTCTGCTGGAAGCTGCAGGATCAAAAATATTTCGCTGACCAAAATGGTAAAAGGCGCGTGTTTGACCCAACAACAATTCGTCGTCGCTATCCCGATAACTTACAACAGATGCAATATTTTTCAGGGTTGTCTTACTGCCGCATCTCCCCAGTGCTTCCAGGATCTGGCGGTTAAACATGTTGTTGACACTTAAGGTATCCTGTGCAGTGAATGCGGCAATGAGGGGTGTTTCCGCCTTTGGGCTTCCTATTTGTCCCAAGGCATAAGCGGCCATGGCCCGAACCTCGAGCACGGGGTCTTTTAGCATATTGACTACAGAATCCAGGGCATTCTCAGATCTGATAGAAGCAAAGGCTTTAACTGCTGCATACCTGACTCCCGGGTTTTTATGCTTAAAATACGGATAAATAGAATCTGACAATCCCTTGTCTTGAAGCTGGAGTACCTTCCTCACCTCCGGGTCATTAAAGCCCAGATTGAGGTTGGCATTGACATGATCCGTGGGTGGAACACAAGAATGAATGAATAATGCGACCCAAAGCACCAAACCAAGCCCTGTTGCCGGAGTGAATACTTTATTGAATGATCTCATGGATTAAAGTTTGACCTACAAAAGTAAGAAAAAAGTTGAGGCCTCTTCTGTTTTTAAGAGGGATTTGGGACAATACTTAAAAGTCGAGACCAATGCCCAGATGGTACATAGCGGGCAGGCTTTTTTTGGTCTCAATGCCATGGGCAATATCCAGCCTGATAAAATAGCCTAGCAGCTGTGTCCTGGCCCCCCAGCCATATCCCATTACCAGCGGATCCCTGAAATATTGAATATCGAGTTCGATTAATACATCCTTGACCTGAACAGAATTAAGAGGGTTTTTACTGCTGTAAGGTCCTGCTCCATACCAGGCAAGTCCGGCATCAAAAAAAGCAATCAGCTGGAAATTCCTTATGAGCGATGCACCTCTGTCTTTACCCAGTAAATAAGTGAACAAAGGCACCCTGATTTCTGAATTGAACAACGCATAGCTTGACCCGTTGCGGATATTGCTTTTAAAACCTCTCAGATGGGGTACATTGGTTTTAAAGGCAAAGTCCTGATCTTGGGGGAGCGGTATGGAATTGTCGAAAGATGGAAAAAGGTTGTTGTTGACACCTCCCAGGTAATAGATATTGGGTTTGCTTCCCAGCGAGGTGGCTGAAGTAATTCTGAACGCAAATATACTGTGATTCAATACAGGCTGATAATAGCGGGCATCCATACCCAACACAGCCGTAAATCCCTGATTGAGGTCTACGCGAAAGTTATTGGAAGGCTCAAAATTGAATTGGTTCATAGCTTCTGCATAAAACTTCATTCTGGCTCCGTGCAGGATATTGAGTGCATATTGATAGGAATTGTCAAAAACATATTCAAAACGCAAACCCAGCCTTTTTTCATAAATCGGAACTTCAGATAAGGTGGTAATTTCTGTTGCCTTGAAATACTGTTTATCCATTCTTAAACTGGCAAAAGCCCTGAAACTCTGGTGCAGGTCTACGGGATATCGCAGGCTATACATGCCAATTAATGTCTGTTTTTTGGATTTTAAAGGCGGAATGAATTCAACATAGCTGCGTTCTGTCTGATTGCGAAGGTAAAATGCCCAGCGTCTGTCAATAAGCCTTTTGTTGTTGTCATAAGTAAAGAAAAATTCAGCTCCATCCAGGTTGGTTGAAATTCGGGTGCCCGCTTCCAGCCTGTAATCCTCAAAGATGTCTGTAAAAGCTGCTTTTGCCAAAAATCCCATAGGAATCTGATTAACTTCCTTGTTTTGGCCCTGAGCAAGTTCCAAACCTTCAAACAAAATCTCATTGTCCATTCTGGCAGTGAGTTTATCGATTCTGAATTTAAGACCTGCGGCAGTAATGCCGGTGTTTTTTATGGCAATGATTCGTTCATTTACCTCATTGAGGTTGTCGGTAGATTCGTGGACTCCGGTTTTTTTGCTGACCACCGGATTTACAATGCTTAGACTGTTAACATCCTCAAAAACGGTTTGAAATTTGAGGTGATCGGGAATCTCTGTATAAACAACTTCCTGCACAGGCTCCTCCTCTTTTTGATTTTTGGCCCTGGATTTAGCCAGATTGGTTTCAAAAGGGACCGTTCCTTCCATGCCTTTTTTAAGAAAGATCCTGTTGGCTTTGTCATAAAACATGTGAAGGTAAAATTCCCTGGCATCACTGGTCCCGTAGCTCAATAAATTGCCGGCCAAATTGGTCAATGGAGTCTCCGTACCTGTAATTATATCCCTTGCATATAGATTTACGAGACCCGATTTTTCGCTTTTGAATACAAAGGTATTATTGCCTATCCAAACGGGTTGGGTTTCACTGTCATCCGGCGTTTGGGTAAGTCTTTCCAGTATTCTTGGTATGTTTTTCAAATCGTTTTTATCCTTCACTGAGGGCAAAGGATATAGAAATACATCCATGGTGCCCAAAGGTAAAATGGTATCAAGTTTCATCGGCAGGATGTGTTCCACAGTTCTGTTGCTGGAAAACAACACTGCCTTTCCTCCCTGGTAATCAACAACACTGGCATCCAGATCATCAAAGTAATCGTTGGTAAGCGGCAACACTTCCCGTTCTTTGGTATCATAGATCATAATATCCGAAAAGCCATCGATAGCCGCATTTATGAGCAAATAACGTTTGTCAATGTAACTCAGGCTATACAACCTTTGCACCTCATTGGGCAACAGTTGTTCTGCATATTTCAAATCCTGGATACTGTATTTTCGTATATAAATATTGTCTCTTCGCTGGGTACTGACAAAAAATTCTTTGTCGCCATCGCTCCAGCAAAAATGGGGGTACTCGGTATCAGCTTCCTGAAACCTGTTCTTAAAGTGTTGAGAAAAGAGTCTTTGTGATTTCCCTGTTTCGTTGTTGCGCAAATAAATGCAGCTCTTACCCGAATTATTAACTGCGTACAAAAGCCATTTTCCGTTGCCGGAAGGCACCAAAGAGGTGATCGGCTGATGCTTTTTATTTTTTAACTTTATTTCAATTCCCGGTTTTTCATTGAATTTTCCTTCCTCCAGGGTATACCTGGATTCATAATAGTCTGCCCATTCTTCATAAATCTGGCGAAGAGGTGTATTGAGAACAAATTCTACGCTTTTCTCAAAATTGCGGGTAATACGGGTTAAATACAACAGGTTGGATACCGTTGACCTGCCGTAATTTGTCCGAAGATAATACCACATGGAGTGGCCGGCAATCCTGGGATATTTTTGAGAAAACTTTTCGAACTGGTAATACTTGGG
>CALJKQ010000214.1 GCA_937973565.1 uncultured Saprospiraceae bacterium
CACAATTGGCTGACAAAAGCCAACGCCAGGGAGAATGGGGTGTAATTGTAAACCTGGCAGGCTTGTTACTGGGTTTTGGTATTTTGGCAAAAATATTTGAAGAGTCCGGTGTTCCCGATGTCCTTCCTGCTTTTTTGCCGAATGACTGGAAGGGCCCTGCTGTGTTGTTGATATTCGTGTTTATCATTTCATCTTTTTTGGATAACATTGCTGCGGCTATGATTGGAGGGGCGATAGCAATCGTTGTTTTCCAGAACAAGGTACATATAGGCTACATAGCCGGAATAGTTGCCGCCAGTAATGCCGGTGGTTCCGGAAGTATTGTGGGTGATACTACCACTACCATGATGTGGATTGATGGCGTAAGTGCCTTTAATGTGCTGCATGCTTATGTAGCTGCAGGCACAGCGCTTTTGATCATCACGTGGTTTGCTGCCAAACAACAAGATCAATACCAGAGAATCACAGCCGATGCCAAGCCGGGGGTGAAAATCGACTGGATAAGAATTTTGATTGTAGTAGCCATGCTGGTGGGTGCCATTCTCAGCAACATCCTATATGATATGCCTGCTTTGGGAGTATGGATTGCGATCCTGTTGGGTGCTTTAATCAGAAAAATGCCATGGGAAGAAGTAAGTGCATCGCTCAAGGGAACCATTTTCTTGTTGTGCCTGGTGACAGCTGCCTCGCTCATGCCGGTGGAGACATTGCCGCCTGCATCATGGCTTACCGCCTTTATCCTGGGCTTTGTATCGGCTGTTTTTGACAATATACCATTGACCAAACTATGTCTGGAACAAGGGCATTTTGATTGGGGTATGCTTGCCTATTCTGTAGGGTTCGGTGGCTCCATGATTTGGTTCGGTTCCTCTGCTGGGGTTGCCATTACCAATAAGTTCCCCCAAGCCAGAAATGTTAAAAACTGGGTACTGCAGGGATGGCATGTGATTGTTGCTTATGTTGTCGGTTTCTTTGTTTTGTACCTCACTATGGGATGGGAGCCTGCAGACAACAAACTGCACAAAGAGCCTGCATCAAAATGTCCGGCCACCGAATGTAAGGCCAGAGAAAATGCGCCTGAACTGGAATAAAACTTATTTCAGGTTATCTAACTTAAATACAGTTGAAAAGGCGTGGTGATCGGATAAGGTTGCCGCGCCTTTCATTTCTACTGTGTTGCCTAAAATAGAAATCGATTTGAAACGCCCTGCTTTGTAAAAAATGTAATCCAGCTTTTGACAACCTTCTCTGCTATCACAATATTTGTTTTGATTCGGATCTATGGTAAAAAGCTGATTTGATTTTGTATAGCTCTCTACTGCATCCTGAAATTGCCATAGATTTTGAATCATCTGGTATGCTTGTGTAGAAATTTTCAATTTATTGTTGGTAAGATTTGGGTGAGCAATATTGAAATCTCCTGCTAAAATTAATGGAAAATGGGTGTTTAAATCCTTCACAATTTTCATCATATACCGTAACTGGCTCAATCTGATCAACTCATCATTGTCATTGGGTCCTGCGTATAAATGGGTATTTACCACCCACACCTTTCCAAACGGCAAATCTATGAGGGTCAGTAAAAAACCTTTGGCGCCTATCTTCTCTTCCCACCGCATGCCCGGAAAGAGGGGGTATTGATAAAATTTTTCTTCTAAAATAGGATATTTGGAAAAAGTAGCTAATCCACCATGACAATCTTTGTAGACAAACGGAACTATGGATTGGCTGCAATCGTAATCGGATCCATAATGGTATCGGGATTTTAGTTTAGACAGATTCAATGACCTGAAATGCACAGAAAAAACTTCTTGAAGACACAAGATATCGGGGTCACTGTCTAATAGAGAATCTGCAATAAAAGGAAAACGGTTGTCATCCTCATGCCCGGGCAAATATACCGGCAAGCCCCAAACATTGTAAGTTAGTATTTTATATTCCTTTTGAAAATGTAAAGTCAGGTCAAGCTTTTTGGGCAGATTGTGAGCACCCTGATCTCCCTTCATAGGTTGTGCCCAAAAAAATAAAAACATTAACGCTGTCCACATAATTTTCTTGATTTTATGCAGCAAAGTTGAGAAACATGTGTAAGCAGTTCATTAAGCCAAGCTATTCATATTATTAATTAATCTAATATCATATTACCTAATTATTAATTAAATCCATCGAACCCAATTTAAAATTTACATAAGCTTAGTACTCAGTTAAACTCCAAAAAACATCGGTTGCAGAACTTTGTACAAATGAAAAGGAAATGAAAATATTGTATGCGGTTCAAGCGACCGGCAATGGGCATATTAGCAGAGCCATGCAAATTTTACCCTATCTGGAAAAACATGGACACGTTGACTTTTTTTTATCGGGAGATAATGCAAGCCTTAAGTTAAAAGGGAATGTCAAATTCAGAAGCAAAGGATTGAGTTTGTTTTATACACAATGCGGAGGACTCAATTATTGGCAGATGTGGCAAAAAAACCAATACTTTAAAGCCATAAAAGAAGCAAGAGATTTACCAGTGTATCATTATGATCTGGTCATCAACGATTTTGACTTTATAACAGCCGAAAGTTGTCGCATCCATAAAAAGGCCAGTATACACCTTGGTCACCAGGCCAGTTTTTTAAGCCCCAAGACTCCAAGGCCGGATAAAAAAAGTGCCATCGGGGAGTTCATTTATAAAAACTATTGCAAGACCAGCCATTACCTGGGTTTTCATTTTGACAATTATGATAGCTTCATTTTGCCCCCCGTTGTAAAAAAGGAAATTACAGAAGCAGAACCTGACGACCTCGGCCATATTACGGTCTATTTACCCTCGTACCAGCGCAACTGTCTGGAACCTCAATTTACTATGCTCAAAAATCATTTGTTTCATTGGTTTTTGCCCGGAATCAAACAACCCTTCAGGGAAGGGAATATCATCTTTTACCCTATTGATTCAAACCTTTTTAATAAAAGTCTCACAGGCTGTCATGGCCTGATTACGGGAGGTGGATTTGAAACACCCAGCGAAGCTTTATTTTTGGGTAAAAAATTAATGTGCATTCCCATTCGAGATCATTACGAACAAAAATGCAATGCAGCAGCGCTGGAAAAAATGGGGGTATTTACCTTACCTAATGCCGACAGTCCTACCTTTTACAATCAGGTACGTCATTGGCTTTCATCACATCAGGAAGTAAAATTAAAAGCTGCAAACGATCTTGATTCAACTGTTGACCGCGTATTGATGCTTATGCAAAACACCCGGGCCATGGTGGATGTATAAACACCCTCCCCATGCCTTGGTATCGTTGCCATGTTTTCAGAATTTAGTCCTAACTTGTGTCTTTTAATACAAAGAAATGAAAAAGATCAAGGTGGCGTTTTTTGCTGACATGCTGACAGAAAATTTTGACGGTGCAGCACGAACCATCTATCAAATCATCAACAGGATTGACAGGAGCCGGTTTGAGTATTTTTTTATAACCGGAAGTGCTCCTTCAGCTCATTTTCCGTTTAAATACTACCTTGTACCGAGCATTGATATTCCGAAAAATGAAGATTACAAATTGGCCATTCCTGCCCTGGCATTCTTTGAGATGAACAATGCCATGCTGATTTTTAAACCGGATGTTATCCACATATCGTCGCCCTCGTTTTTGGGCAGGTATGCATTGGATTATGCGCATAGCCATAAAATACCGGTGGTGACCATTTATCACACCCATTTTATATCTTATGTAGACTACTATTTCAAAGATGCCCGATTTTTAATTGAAGCTGTAAAGTCATTTGTAATATCACGGAATAAATCATTCTACAATGGGTGCGACCTCGTATTGGTTCCTTCTTTGTCTTTGCTGGAAGAATTGAAGAGCTATGACTTTGACGCCCAAAAAATGCAATTGTGGCCAAGGGGCATGGATACAGGTTTGTTTTCTCCCCATAAAAAAAACCTTTCCTTGCTGACTTCTTTTGGCATAGAAAAACCCGTTGTACTTTTTGCCAGCAGATTGGTGTGGGAAAAGAATCTTTCCACACTCAAAGAAGTTTACCAATTAAACGAAGATTCCGGAAGTCCTTTTCAGTTTGTTGTTGCCGGAGACGGAGTTGCCAAGGAAGAATTGCAAACCCAAATGCCTTCTGCCTTGTTTTTAGGTAAGCTGGATCACGAAACTTTGAGCGTTTGGTATGCCAGTGCCTTTGCCTTCCTTTTTACCTCTGACACAGAAACCTATGGCAATGTAGTGATCGAGGCGATGGCATCCGGCCTGCCAGTAGTGGTAGCTGACGCCGGTGGTCCAAAAGATCTGGTTACACAATTTAAAACCGGTATTAAATGTCAACCTACTGATGCTCAGGCATTCTTTAATGCTTTACAAACACTACATTCAAATAACGACTTAAGAACCAAAATTATTCAACAAAGTCTCGCATTCGTAACATCGCTCGACTGGAATCGTCTGGTGGAAAATTACTTTGAAAAAGTGAGCCTTTTGGCTGCATCAAAATAGCCATGGAAGTATTGTTTATTACCCATAAGTTTCCACCGGCTACAGGTGGCATGGAAAAGTTCTCTTATGAACTTTACAAAGGCATGCAGTCATTGACAAAGGTGCATATTTTGGCTTATGAAGGTAAGGGTTCGCGCGTACTTTGGTTTATAGCGTTGAGAAATAAAATCAAAGAAGTACTCCATCAACATCCTTCAATCGAAATCATTCACCTGAATGACGGACTGATGGTAAGTTTTGGCTGGTGGATAAAAAAATTGACCGGACGTAAGGTGGTTGCGACACTTCACGGTCTGGATGTAGTGTTTCCTCTACCCTATTTTCAAACTGAGGTTTTACCGCGATTCAATCGCTTGGATGGACTGGCATGTGTAAGTGAGGCCACTCGTAAGGCCGCTATACGGAGAGGAATTAGCCCTGAAAAAACTGTGGTCATCAACAACGGAGTAGACCATGAATTGGTTAATAATAAAACGGATTCTGAAAAAATAAAAGCCATTCGCAACCGGTTGCATATTCCTGATTCCAAGATCATCATAACAGGTTTGGGCAGAGCTGTCAAAAGGAAAGGATTTAGCTGGTTTATTGAACAAGTGCTTCCCTCCTTACCGGAAAATGTGGTGTTTGTTTTGATGGGTCCGGTGGTGAAAACATCAACCGGATATTGGCAAAAGATAATGCCTGCCCTGTGGCAAGACCGGTGGGCTCTGATGATGGGTTTAGCTACAGATGAAGAAGCCCTTCAGCGATTGCAGGAAGAAAAGACGGACAGGTTTATCAGGACCGGCTACCTGCGTTTTGATGAAATTACACAGTTGATAAATAGCAGTGCTGCCTTTGTAATGCCCAACATTGAAGTAGACGGAGACATGGAAGGTTTTGGCTTGGTAGCATTGGAAGCTGTATTGTGTGGCACTATTGTTTTCGCTGCGGATTTGGAGGGAATACAAGATGCCATCCAGGATGATAAAAATGGATATTTACTGCCATCCGGAAACGCTGATGTGTGGATTTCCAGACTCACTCAATTTGTGACGTCAGGACATACAAAAGAAAATATGGAAAGATTTCAGGTATATACCACTGACAAATTTTCCTGGGAAAAAATGTCGAAGCAATACCTTGAGTGGTTTAAGTCAGTAAAAGATTAATACACGAGATTATTGATTCGCCGGGTCGTTTTCCGGTTTTGTATATGGCTTATCTTTTCTGCCTATAAGCGAAACATTTACGTAGCGTTTAGGATTCAAACGCAGATCCTGCAGTAAAAGAGACATATTCCGGGTCGTTGCCTCCAGATTTTCATACATTTTTTTATCGTTGAGCAACTGTCCCAAAGACCCACCACCCTGGTTGACTTTTGCCAACACTGCATTGAGCTCTTTCATGGTACTGGTGGTCACATCCAAGGTAGTCTCCAATTTTTTAACTGCCTCATTGCTATTGTCGATCATAGCATTGGTTTTGTTCATGGTTTTACCTATATCAGCGGTTGCCAGTTGGGAAGATGTGGTATTGAGATTTTTGAGCAAGCCGGCTATCTGGGCGTTGTTATCGGCCAGGTTTTTAGAAATCTTATTCATATTGCTCAACATGCCATTCATATTTTGCTGGCTGGCTACGACCAATTTATTGATATTACCGGTTAATGCAGCAATATTTGCCATGGTAACTTCGAGGTTTCTTACGATGAGGTCAACCTTACCATTTTGTCCTTCCTTACCCAATTCGTTTACCAAGTTTTTTACCTGATCGGTGGCACTGGCAACGTACTGATCTACCTCAGCCGGATCAATCATAGAACCCAACAAGCCCAGCGATTTGCTGGGAAATCTGTATCCGGTGGGCGCACAATCATCGCCGGTACACTGACTTTCGAAAACAAGGGCAAGAGATTTGCCACCAACAATGCCATCATTTCTCATAACAGCTGTAGCATTTTTGGGGATGTTGATTTTTCCGTCAACTCTGAAAGTAACATCCATGACGTGTACGTCTTTGGGACTTATGTTGATGTCGGTAACGGTTCCGATTTTGTAACCATTGACTGTAACATCTGAGGACACGGCGAGGCCTGTTACATCTGCAAAAGAACAAAGGTAGGTTCTGCTCGGCTGAAATAGATTTTGGCCTTTGATAAAACGATATCCCCAAACACCTGCAAAAAGTGTGATGAAAGTTAACAGCCCCAGTTTGACCTCGCGTGACATTACCTTGTTTTTTTAAGAAACGCAAAATTAATGAAAATAGTTGATCCCTTTGTTTTCTAAGTAAAAGGAATACAAGATTTTAGACAATACTTGTGATTTAATAATTGGAAAAGTCGACCAGTTTCAACACAATACAAAATGAAGAACCGTTTATTCAATATTAAACTTTGTGAAAATCATGCTTTGCAAAAGTAAAACGTATATTTGGACTGCTAAGAGTTTGGGATAAAAATGAAACCCGCCAAAGCTTCTTGTTAATATTAATACACTTATATATTACATTATTTTTAAATATGAATTTTAAGAGCATTTTTATAACTTTAATGGCAATTGCTTTGTCACTAAAATCGTCTGTGGGTCTACGGGCCCAGGAAATGAATCTTCCCTCCGCACCATTTCAAAGAAAGTCGGCCTATGATTGGAGGTCGGCTTCAGAAAATAAAAATCTGGCAGGATCCTGGAAATCTGAAAACATTGGTCCTACCATCATGAGTGGCAGGATAACGGACATTGATGTCAATCCGGACAATGGACACGAGTTTTATATTGCCTATGCTTCAGGAGGATTGTGGTATACCAAAAATAACGGAACCACATTCACACCCGTATTTGACCACGAAGCTGTTATGACCATCGGAGATATTGCTGTACACTGGCCGAGTCATACCCTTTATGTAGGCAGTGGAGAGAGCAATTCGAGCAGATCTTCGTATGCCGGCAATGGCATTTACATGAGCACCGATAAAGGCAAGACATGGAAAAATATTGGATTGGAAGATAGCCATCACATTGGAAGGATGTGGGTTGATCCCCGGAATGCTAATAAGTTGATGGTTGCTGCCATGGGTCATCTGTATACCAAAAACAAAGAGAGAGGATTGTTTTTAACAGAAGATGCGGGCAAGACCTGGATTCACAGCTTCGCCATCGACGATTCTACCGGTGTAATAGACCTGATAGCTGATCCAACAGAATCAAATACTTTCTATTGTACTTCGTGGCACAGGCAGCGTAAGGCATGGAATTTTATGGGAGCAGGTACCACCTCTGCCATCTATAAATCAACCGATGGCGGAATGAGCTGGAAGGATATCAGTATTACCGGGTCTGGCTTTCCAAGATCGGAATACACCGGCCGCATTGGTATCACAGCGGCACAACGAGATGGCAAAACCGTGCTTTTTACCATAGTAGACAACCAAAGCCCCAAAGAAAAAACAAAAAAAACAGCCAAGGGGCTCACCAAAGAAAAAATTCGCGCCATGACCGTAGATAGCTTTCTGCAACTGAGCGATGACACCTTGACAAAATTTTTAAAAGACAATGACTTCCCTGAAAAATACAACAGCAAGGAATTAAAAAAGCAGGTAAAAAAGGGAAAGCTGGAAGTGAAGGCATTGGCTGATTATCTGGAAGATGCCAATATGGCTTTGTTTGATACAGATATTGCCGGAGCAGAAATCTATAAAAGTGAAGACGGAGGAAATAGCTGGACAAAGACCCACACAGAAGTAATGAAGGGTTTATATTATACGTACGGATATTATTTTGGTCAAATTACCGCCCAGGCAGATGACCCCAAAAAGTTATACATCCTTGGGGTTCCCTTGTTGAAGTCAGAAGACGAGGGGAAGACCTGGAAAGACATCAATGGCGACAACCAGCATGGAGACCATCATGTACTCTTCGTACATCCCAAAAATCCAGATCTTTTATACAATGGCAATGACGGAGGGTTGAATATTTCATACGATGGCGGAAGCAGCTGGATAAAATGCAACATGCCGGCTGTTGGTCAATTTTATGCCATCCAAACAGACAATGAATCGCCCTATAATGTGTATGGAGGATTGCAAGACAATGGAGTATGGACCGGCAGCAGCCAATATAAATACAGCACAGCCTGGCAAAGCAATGGCGACTACCCTTATAAGTTTTTATTGGGCGGAGATGGTATGCAGGTCCAGGTAGATCCGAGAGACCATCAAACCGTATACACAGGATATCAATTTGGCAATTATTTCAGAATCGATAAAAAAAGTGGAGACCGAAAATTTATAACGCCAAAACACGAGTTAGGGGACAGACCGTACAGATGGAATTGGCAAAGTCCCATTTTGTTATCCCGACATCAACCCGACATTCTGTATATGGGGGCCAACAAATTACTTCGATCATTTGACAAGGGAGACCATTTTAAAGCTTTGTCCGGTGATCTTACGCATGGTGGGCAAAAGGGCAATGTACCTTATGGAACATTAACTTGCATAGAAGAGTCACCCCTGACATTTGGACTTTTATACACTGGAAGTGACGACGGCAAGGTATGCAGATCAAAGGATGGTGGCATTACATGGGATACAATCTCCAATTCCCTGCCCCGAGGTCTTTGGGTAAGTCGGTTGACTGCCTCCAAACACTCGGAAGCAAGAGTTTATGTAAGCTTGAATGGCTATCGCAGCGATGATTTCAGTCCTTACCTGTATAGCAGCGATGACTATGGTAAAATCTGGACATCTCTTTCTCAAGCGTTACCTCATGAAGCTGTGAATGTGATGAGGGAAGACCCGGAAAATGAAGATATGTTGTACGTAGGCACAGATCATGGTGTGTATATGAGCCTGGATCGGGGTTTAAGTTTTCAAAGAATCGATCTATCCTTACCCAATGTGGCGATTCATGATTTGGCAATACAACAAAAAGGAGAAGAAATGGTGATTGGTACTCATGGAAGGTCGCTATTTAAAATGAACATAAGTGATTTGCGCAGGCTGGCAGAATGGAAAGATTCCCTATTGGTGATAGGAAATATACCCAACCTTAATATCAATACACAATGGGGAAAGAAAAGAACACCTTATGATGAGGTCCGACAACCAAAAGTAAAATTTTCGGTGTTTAGCAAGGCAGGTGTCAAGGCCAATTTGACTATTGAAAGTGAAAGCGGCCAAAGTTTCAGCAAAGAAGTAGATCTTCCTCAAGGAATTTCAGTTTTGGAAACGTCATTTTGGTTTGACGCGATGCCCGTGCCAGAGAAAACAAAACAGGAAAAGAAAAAAGGCAAAGAAACCAAAATACCCAAAGTGGAACCAGCCTCAGATGATGGACACTATTACCCTGTGGCAGGAAATTACACCCTTAAACTAAAAACCCCGTCAAAAGAAAAATCAGGTACATTCAAAGTTGAAGCCAGAAAAAAATGAAAAAACAAAAATTGCTACGTTGGTTTTTTGGTATTCTCTTATTGGTAGTGTTAACCGCTGTGCTGTATATCTATCCACAGCTCAAAGTGTTGAACGGATACGCTGCTCGCACCATGTGTACTTGCCATTTTGCCATACAAAGAACGGAAGACCAGATTCTGAAAGAAGATTTGGGTGGAGGATTGTTTGGCATGGCCAACCTTACCGTAGATCCCAATCACAAACGCGTCAGCAGCACGGCTTTTGGGCTTGCAAAAAAAACAGCCATTTACAAGCCGGGTATTGGATGTATCTTGTTGAAGAATGAGAATGACAATGATTTTGAATATAGACCACCCGTTGATACATTCAGACAATCCAATCCTTGGGTGAGCGCTAAAAGTGCAAGCCTTAGCGAGGCAGAAATTCAATCCATCCACCAGCTGGCTTTTGACAAAGATTTTGGCTGTTCTGATAAAAAAACGAGGGCACTGTTGATTTTACGAAATGACAGTTTGATATATGAGCAGTATGCCGTGGGAGCTGATGCGAATACGCCGCTTTTAGGTTGGTCCATGACCAAATCAGTTCTAAGCACGCTGTATGGTATTCTTTCAAAAGAGGGAAAAATAAAAAGGGACAACAGGATTTTTGCCAATCACCCCGACCCTAATGTAAGGCAAACAACGATAGCCGATTTGCTGCAAATGCGCGCAGGTCTGGCCTGGGAAGAAGAGTATGATCAATACAGCACAGCCACGCAAATGTTGTTCGACTCTGATGACATCTTTGCTATGACAGCTTCACTACCTTTTGAAAAAAGGGAATGGGAATACTCATCAGGAACCAGCAATTTGCTTAGTGGTCTCATCAAAAAACAATTTAAGTCCGAAAAAGAATACCTGGATTTTCCCTACAAAGCACTTTTTCATGCTCTTGATTTGGAAAATGCCTGGATAGAAACAGATGAAAAAGGAACCATGATTGCCTCTTCCTACATGTATGCAACTGCGCGTGACTGGCTGAAACTGGGCATGCTGTATTTAAAAAATGGAAATTATGGTGGTCATCAAATTATTGAAAAAGAATGGGTCGACTTTGTCAAAACAGAAGCTCCCGGTTCTGAAGGCAGATATGGCGGTCATTTCTGGTTGAATAAAAACGGTGTCTCCTATAAGGATTTACCTCCCGATTTGTATACCATGGATGGATACCAGGGACAGTTGGTCGCCATATTTCCGACACAAAACATGGTAGTTGTGCGTCTTGGACTTTCTGATTTAGATTTCAATCAACTCTTAAAACAAGTGGTAGATGCTGTTGAAAATTAGTGGGATGGTGTTGGCCATATTTCTGGTGATACAGTGTAGCGTAAAAGCGCCGGAAAAGGCAAAGAATGATTGTAGAATAGGCGCTTATGAATTAAAAAAGAGCCGGTGTGTTGAAACGGACACAGCCTCCAATATTCAGAAAGGTATAATCCAATTCAATGGAATGGAAATAAACTACCAGCATGGCACCAACATACCCAGAGGATTGCAGGATTCCCGGGAATATGTAGAACAAAGTTTCCGTGCTTATCATTACCGAAAATTCTTTGATTACATACACATAGACCCCAAGGTTCATAAATTATTCAGGGATTCGGTGAAAGTGGAATCCATACAATGGATTGAAACCGGACAAAACAAAGAGTGCAGCGCCTGTAATGTTGAACTGTCATTAAGGTTCAGACAAAAAAGTATACCGTACGCTATTTTTATTACGCCTACCTTACTTGCGGAACTTAACAGAACTCAAGTTGTCCGAAAAACGACTAATGATTTTGAAATAAAGTATTTCAAAAATGAAGAAACGAGTGGCGCTTTCATATTACCCAAAGTACATACCAAAGAAAGCTCAGGTCTACTTCTGGAACTTGTCAAAGGCACTGATGATGATTTCAATGCCTTTATTCAAAACCAAATCAAATACCGTAAATCCTAAGCTTTTATTTAATCTGGTTAGTGCCTCTGTATTCAACGGATGCTCCACTCATATTTAACAATAAGCTGGCAGGAGCAGGCTGAGCACCCTTAAAACATTGGACGCCATTGGCTATCAATGAGCCTTCATTTTGTATGCAACTGCCGGAAGACAGATTACCTCCAAACAATTGTACCTGGCTCAATTCGCAGCTGACACCCGGCAAGATATGAATGGCCCTATCGGCATTGGCAGCTGTAATTACGAGTGGATATTCATCTTGTCCAAGGATCACAATGTTTTTATCAACGGTAAGGGGTGACTGCAAATGCAAAGTATCCGTAAGCACAAGATAGGAAAAACGAATGGTATCACCTGGCAATGCACAAGACAAGGCGTAGCGCAATGAGCCGGGGCCTGAATCCGTCGATTTGTAAACGAGATTACAAGGTTCAGCAGGGAAATTGGTAAACAAATAAGATGCTGATGCAGGTAAATTATAGGTATCAGTTGTACTATTTACAGTAAAAGAAGTGCCGTCATCCGTAGCCGTGCCATTGTACCTGTACCAAGTGCCTGTTGCGGGAAAGCCCGGTGTTACGACATGTGCAGCTGCTGGATCCAGGTTGGCGACACTGATGACATAGTGTCCTGAGCCATCGTTGAGCATCATCCTTCTGGGCGTAACAATATTACCTGCGCCAAGCCCTATATTGCCATAATCGGGTGCTACTGTATACAAAGAATATTGATTTCTCAAATTAAAGATTCTGACCACCTGGTTGTAAAGCTCCCTTCTTTTATCATTGCTGAAATAATCCCATTTCACGGGTTTTTCGCCGGTTCTGCCGTTGAAGTTGATGCTTACGTCATAGCCCAGTTCTCCCATTTGCCATATCATACGCGGGCCGGGGAAAAGTAAATTGAATTGGTAGCCCATTTTCAAACGATCTATCATATTGGCCGTTGTTTTTGGACCATTAAAATATTGCATAAGCTCGTATCCCAGCCTTTCTTCATCATGACTTTCGGGATAGGACATCCAATTGGCGAAAATAAAATTTCTGGCAGGTGTATTGTAGATGCCTGAATCATACAAATTGGGGTTATCTCCATTCCAACCCAGTACAAAAGATTTGACATCGTTGTGGTGTCCTACCCCACTCCACATGCTGATGCCAAAGTCAGCCAGCACCTTATCCTCCGCATTGACGGCAAGGTGCTCAAAGATGGCCACCGAACCGGGGTGTTGGGTCCACATGACATTTACCATTCTCTTAAGGATATCTACACGATCCTGGTCATACGATGAGGCCCATGGGTCTCCGGGATCTTGGGCTGTCTGCCCAAAACCTTTGGTGAAATCAAACCTGAATCCGTTAAATTTGAATTCCGACAGCCAGTAGTCCAACGCTCTGTCTACAAAATACCGTGTATGCTCACTTTCGTGGTTCCAATCTACCCCCCACCAGCCGGCGGGTTCGGCTATCATCTTGTGATTTTCATTAAACCAGGGGTTGTCAGGAGAGGGCTTCCCTGTTGCGTTATTCCAGTACATTTTTGCCATAGGATGAGATAAAAAAGCATGGTTGAAAACAATGTCGTTAAAAACCTGAATCTCTCGTTTATGACATTCATCAATAAATTTCTTTAAGTCGTTGGCTGTACCATAGGCCTTATCGGGAGCAAAATAAAAATTGGGGTTGTAACCCCACGACGAATTGCCTTCAAACTCAGAGATCGGCATAACATGGATGGCATTGATGCCCAGACTTTTCAGATAATCGAGCTTGTCAATGGCAGCCAGATAAGTGCCTTCTTCCGTAAAATCTCTAAAAAGTAATTCATAGATATTGAGGTGATTGGTAGAAGGTTTATTGAACGGAGGGGCTGTCCAGGTAAATGAAGGAGTTTGTGTATTCAGTACAGAAGCCCTGTCCACCGCTTCATCCGGATAAGCAGGCAAATCGGGATAAACAGATGCAGCAATATTGCCATCTTCCGGATCACAGATTTGATGGGCAAACGGATCTGCCAATTGCAGACCACCATCCATGAGGTATTGAAATACGTAATCTTCACCCGGCTGTAGTCCGCTTAACTCGATCCACCAATAATCGCCATAATCACCATCGCCATCTGCATCGGTGGTACCATTCCATCCATCTCTGTCTCTTTTCAATTTGTATGCCTCAGATGGGGTCCAGTTGTTGAAGTCGCCTACTACATATACGATGGACTTTGGTGAAGTGGCATTGGTGCCTGAAGGAGCCGCCGGTGGGCCTGAATTTCCTTTATAAAAACGAGTGAACACAGGAGCATGCAAAACCAGGGTAGCTTTGGTTGCATCACCTGTATGATAGTTGATGCCGGGCTTGGTCCACGCAGGCCTTGGTTCTTCCACAATGCTGTTGTGTGCCAGTACATCAAACTGTTTAGTCTTGAGTTCAGCGCCAAAATAGGCCTTAAATCTATATCGGTGCAGCGTTGTATTGTTTAAGTTGATGATCCAATCGAAGGTGTCTTCACTCATCAATTGTTCCAAAGTATCTATGGGCAGATTTGAATTAATATCCAACTCTTCAAGCAGCCAGCTATCTGCATTGTTGTTGGAAACAGCAGCTACCTCAAAATCTTCACCCGTTACTGGCATAAATGGGCTGAAAGTAGGAGAAGTAACGATCAGGTAGTTGCCCGGATTGATGGCATTAAAGTAATTACCTCCATTATTGTCCTCTTTTATGGTACCATCTGCACTTCTGAATAAAAAGTTCAAACCAAAGATATCGTCGTTACTATCCACAATAAAGTAGGTCAAAGCATTCGGTATGGTCAATTGCCATGTATTGGCACCTGTTGATGTCATTTCCCCAATGCCATCGTCTTGTCCCCAATTGCCCACCACCTTATCAAAAGCAGTGGGTTGGTTGTGTTGGAGAGAAACACCCGCATGAAGATAAACTTTGCTAGCTCCTGCCAATGCGGTAGTAGCGGCATTGAATGTGATGGTGATGGCCTGACTCTCTGAAGGCAAAAGAGGAGACACAACCACTACAGGTCCGCCTCCCATATTGATATTTACTGCATGATTGTCGAGAGGACTCCTGTTTGCGGATTGATTCCAGGATGTGGCATTATCATCATTGGGTACTGCATCAAAAGAGCCATGTGGATTTTGGTCGCCCGTTATGTAAAACTGAATATCAGCCAGGGCAGGCGTGCCAAGAGCGGATTTTAAAATTCTCACTTCTACCCAGCCATTCTGATCGGCGCCGGTTATATTTTCTGCAAATTCTGTATTCGCAGCGCTGCTTCCTACGCCCGACCAGGATGAACCATTCCAGGTATGAAACTCCGCATAGCCATTGAAATGTCCTCTGAATATATAGTCAATCTTGTTGGCGTTGGTGTAATCTATACTCCTGGACCATGAATCGGAACCTCCCCCTCCCGCTTTGGAATGAAGGGTAAACACCCAGTTCATCCATGTGGATGCTGTCACTTCTGCCCCCAGGTAAACATAATTGCCTTGCTGGGTTACATAAAGTTTTTTGGCATTGGCATTTGCCCAACCCGGTATAAGATCTGCCGTTGCGACCGGACTACCCCATACTGTTTCCCCATCAAAAGTGCCATCAATCACGGGCTGAGCCATCGCATTGATGAAAGAAATAACAATGAAAGTGCAGGCAAATACAGCCTTAAAAATAAGTTTCATTCTCCTGATATTAGTGTTATTAACGGTAGTAAAAAAAGGAAAAAAAAACCAAATTTCAAAGAAGAAAAAGATTAAATATCAATCGCAATAAGCCGAAAAGTTGAAAACGATTGAATATTGGTATCTTTGTATTTTACCTAACCAAAATCGAATCTGCAATGGATTCCAAACAAAAATATTCGACCATTCACTACCAGAGTTACCTTGCCCTGGATCAATTGTTAAGTGCCCAAAATCCGAGATCTACCGGTATGGAATCGGGGGAGGCACATGAAGAGATGCTCTTTATTATTGTCCACCAAAGCTATGAGATTTGGTTTAAACAAATCATCCACGAACTGGAATCGGTGGTCAATATGTTTAACCAGGATGTAGTGGATGAAAAAAATATTGGCACTGCCATTGCCAGGCTGAATCGGGTAATACAAATCTTCAAATTGTTGGTGGACCACATCCCTATTATGGAATCCATGACTCCACTCGACTTTTTGGATTTCAGAAACTACCTTTTCCCCGCTTCCGGATTTCAAAGTTACCAATTCCGAAAAGTTGAAAATTTACTGGGCTTGCCGGAAAATGAAAGGATGACTTACGCAGGGCATCATTATGCAGCCTTTTTTTCAGATGAACAAAGAAAAGAGCTGGATGAGATCATTAAAAGTAAAAATCTTTTTCAGGCGGTTGAAGCGTGGCTGGAAAGAATACCCTTCCTTCAATTTGAAAATTTTGACTTTCTGGAAGCTTACAGGGCAGCAGTTGAAAGAATGCTAACCAAAGAAGAAAAGGCTATACGTGAGTCAGATTATTTATCAGATAAAGACAAGGAAATGCGCATCAGAATGATGGGCACAACCGATACCTACTTCCAAACCATCCTGGATCCTGCATTTCATGCGAAACTCGTTGAAGAAGGCAGACAAAGACTTAGCTATAAAGCAACCCTGGCTGCCCTGATGATCAATCTTTACAACGAGCAACCGTTGCTTCAACTTCCATACCGATTCTTACTTTGTATCGTAGATATTGATGAACTCCTCACTACCTGGAGGTACCGTCACTCCCAAATGGTATTGAGAATGTTGGGTCGCAAAGTAGGAACGGGGGGCAGCAGTGGCCATGAATACCTCAATGAAACGGCGCAAAGGCACCATATTTTTAAGGATTTTCACAACATTTCTACCTTACTCATTCCCAGGTCTGAATTGCCGGAATTGCCGGACAATGTGAAAGCCAAACTGGGCTTTGTGTTTTCCAAATAAGTTCTGCCAGGTTGAACATGATATATTAAAAAAATAAAACGGAGATTTGCCAGCCCCACCATAATTGGTGGCTGTAGTCACTCCCTTTGTAATCATAGATACTTTTTGATGTGAGCGACAAATAGCTTTGATTGGCTGCATCATTGGCATCGTACCAGAAATGATTTAAGGTCAAACCCGCTTTAACACCCAATTTTTTAAATGGTTGCCAGGAAAGTCCGATCAAAGCCTGGTTGTGAAAATTAAATGCCCATTCTTCAAATTGCTGGGCTAGTCTTTGGGTTCTTACATTGGCTTCTATTTCAAAACCCAATTTACCGGTAAGTTTAAGACTTGAAGCCAGTCCCATTCCTGCCTGTAAAAAGGTAGTATCCTTTCGTTGATGATTGATCCCTCCAAAATAGTGTAGATACAATGATGACCATCCTGAACGGAAACCAAGCTGCCAGGTCTGCTCGCTGTTCCGGGCAATTTCGATTTTATGATAGCCATTGCCAACAAAATTAATTAAACCAATACCCAGGCCGCTCTTTGTATATTTACTGATGTTGATCAAGCCGATCTGCACACCTTCCAGGGTATCCGTATAATTCAAAAATCCGGATATCTGGGCACCTTTTATGACCTTGGCCTGGTTGTAAAAGCCTGCAATTTGTGCCCCAATGATAGTGTCAGCCTGGTTGTAAAAGCCGGCAGCTTGCATGCCCATCATCCAATTGGCCTTTTGGTAAAAGCCGGCAATTTGAAGGCCGCTGAGGGAATCGGCACTGTAATTGACCACTCCACTTGCCTGCACGCCAGTTGTTTTTCCTGAATTGCTGTTTAATATACCTGCCAATTGTATACCTGTTGCATTTCCCTTCACCCTATTGACAATACCTGTAGCCTGAAGTCCATTCACGTCCCCCTTGGTATAGTTGTACACACCTCCCAACTCCAGACCATTGACACCTGCTGAATGCCCACCGATAATGTTGATAGAAATATTGTTGGCAGTATGATAGTCCAGCATTTTATTGGTACTGATGGGAGGCAACAAGGAAAATGACACCGTACTAAACAGTTCTTCTTTTATGTTGCTAAAATCCGGTTTTTCTATTTCAAGGCTTTCCCAAAATCCATTTCTTTTTTGATTGGCCAATAAAACAATTGAATCCGGAAGCAATGAATCTGATGGATTTACAGATACCTCTTTTCTATCCAGGGGATATAGTTCTTCTACTGACCTGCTTGTAAAACCCTTGAGATAGACATTAACAGGGCCATCGTGCGACAATCCAACTACCACGGTAGTGTCTTTGTAGTTCATCTTGGCAACGGACAGGGTAAGCCATTGTTTATCCGTTTTCAATTTCATAGTAAATTGTCCGTCCTGATTGGTATTGATCAAGGTTTTTGCCGATTTGACATAAATGCTGGCCCTGCTGATGGGTAAACCGGTTTGACGATCTTTAACCACACCCGTCAACTCTCGTTCTCTGGGATAAGAATCAGACTTCCGTTTTACAATGATGTACTTATCTCTCAAATTCCACTCCGCCTGGATTTGAAAACAAAGTTGTGAAAGCACTTCCTTCAAGGCCTTTTGTTCGCAGTGAATTGAAACGGTCTGACTGTCGTCCAGATTGCCGTACGTGAATACAAAGCCTGTCTTTCGGGTAATATCACCGAAAACCTCTTTTAAAGGCACGTGGTCATGGTGGATGCTAATTCTGGCGTTTTCATTGGATTGTCCAGAAACAGAAGCCAATGAAAAAAACAGAGCCATCACAACAAAAACATACTTTACTGACATGGCTTTCCTTTTATCGTGTACACTTGATCACTGTATGAATAACTAAAATCCAACGTTTCGCAAAGAACTGTCAGAATGGTGGCTATCTCCTCATCAAAAAATTGGGTAGTAATGGTACAATCCCCGATTTCCTTTGGTTGGAGAACGATTTTGATTTGATAGGTTTCCTGCAACAAGCCAACAATATCGGCCAGTTTTGTTTTATCAAAATCAAAGCGCACAACTTGTGTCTCCGGAGAAGCTACGATTTTTTTCGTAGACCTGATATACCATGCTGATTGTCCGGCTTTTACAATAATTTCATTGCCGGCATCATCGAATAAGCGCACAACACCTTCCGTGACTATTACATAAAGCGTATCGGATAATGGATTGGCATTAACCGTAAAGCGGGTACCCAGATCTTCGATGTAAACACCACCTGCATCAACGGTAAATTTGTTTTGGTCGCTATGCGTCACCTCAAAGGTAGCTTTTCCCTTTAAAGCCACTCTTCTGTGTTTGCTGCTAAAACCGACCGGAACTGTAATCTGAGCTCCCGGACTTAGCTCTATTTGTGAAGCATCTTTCAGTTGGTGGTGTAAAGTTTGTGAGGCTGCCATTATGACTTGTGGTTCTTCCATACCTACCATCCAAAATGAAAGGGATAACACAGCAAACAATGTAGCTGCCACAGCCCATTTACCCATCTTTGATTTCCATATGTTGAATCGCATTTTTTTACTGAACGACTCACTGTCGGGAATACTTCTGTCCAGACCATCAATTCCTGAATATAATTTTTGCATTTGCTCAAAATAAATTCGGTGATCCCTGCTTTCGTTACACCAATCTTCCAACTCCATAGCTTCACTGGGCAAAGCTTCCCCTTGCAGGTATTTGGCGATCAAAGCGTCTATATGTGATGGAATATTCATGGCAATATTGAACTTAAAAGAAAAAAAATAAGAAGATATTTCAACAAAGTCTGTCGCAAGTTTTTCAAGGCTTTCCCCATTTGATTTTCAACTGTTTTTACTGAAAGTCCGAGTTCATCGGCAATTTCCTGATATTTTAAATGTTCAAAACGGCTTTTGGTGAAGATGATCCCGCATTGTGAAAAAGCGCGCATCATCCAGCGGCTGGTAGACGACTTGAACGTGTTCCACCAGTCGTATAGTAGTTCCAACCTGTTAACGACGACGACCGTCACCTTCCACTCCAAACTTACAGACGACGACCACGTAGTGCGGCTGGTGCGCGATGTCGAAACACGGCAGAACCACTTCGAGCTGCACTCGCTCTGGCAGTCCGCCGTGGACAAGGCCAGTCCGATTTGTGGTGCCCTGCTCACCATCATGAGCAAAGGGCTG
>CALJKQ010000215.1 GCA_937973565.1 uncultured Saprospiraceae bacterium
TCTTCAAATATCAATGTAATGGGTTCAACAGATCCTACAAAGAAGAATAAATTTGAGAATAATTTATATCATATTTATTCGAATAATCTTGACTACAACGAAGGCTTGATGATTGAACAAAACTCATTTGTAAACGGCATTGTAGGTATTGTGATAAACAACAGTACAAAGTTTAAGATTGATAAAAATGCTTTCTATAATCATGAGACTGCAATAAATGTGAATGCAACAGGTGATTTCAAAAATACTGTTCTGTGTAATTCAATATCTACAGGTTGTTCAGCAATTGCAGTTAATGGTGCAAACAAGGAATTCCAATTCATAGACAACACCTTTGAAGACTACAAATATGACTTAGACCTTCAAAGCGGCAGCATGGATGGGAATCAAGGACTGCCTGGCAGCCCTGCAGAAAATTGTTTTTCTGATATTGTGTCCAATCCAATGACAGAATTGGTAAATATGCGAGTACCCAACCCGGGTTCATTTTTCCAATATTGGGTTGATAAAGATTTGGTCCCATCCACCAGCTGTCAATATCCTAAGACTTATGGAGTTAATTATTTTACTTTAAAATATACAGACAACCTAACAGTAGGCTGTAATCTGGACTATACCAATCCACCGGGCATCTTGCCTCCGCAACCACCATATACCTTGAGTACATATAATCAGTATAAACAATTATCAAATGTGGCTCAACAAACGTACCAAAACAACCCAACTGATTCAATCGCACAATGGCAATATTATGTTTTGGGTAAACAAACACAAAGTATATTCGAATGGTTATTGGATTCTGCGAGGGTACATGCTGATAATACCCTCCAACACCAGTTGTTTGATGCCGAAGGTTCTATACTCAGTAAGCATAAAAGATTCGGCTTGTACATGCGCAACAACGAATATGCCAATGCCATCAATCTGTTGAATACCTTGCCTGATAGTCTTGAAGACGACAGAGACTATCGATATGTTCAGCGCGTAAATCTAGCTCGTCTAACTGCCAATTTGGTTGATTATGCCCCATCAACAGGGGTTTTGGACACCCTAAGCTTAATAACTTCTAAACATTCAGTCAATAGTGGATTCTCGGGTACTTTGCTTGAGCTTTTTGGCAATAATGCTGATTATATGGTGATAAACAATAATGCTTGTGGTGACGACAATAGAAATGAACCACGTGAATCAAATCCATACAAAAACGAACAAACTGAAAGCATTTTCGCTTACCCCAACCCAACTTCCGGTAATTTTACCATTCAGAATAATGATGCAGGAGCACACTATAATATTTTGGAATTGAACTCGTCTACAGGCCATGTTATAGAGCTGTATAACATAGAAGGTAAGTATTTGATTGAAATAAATACTTCTGAGCTAAGCAATGGAATCTATATCTGTAGGTTAAAGAATACAAGTAACGGTAAGAGTATTGGTCTAAAAATGATTGTTCAACACTAAATAGGGCAATCATGAAAAAGATTTTGACATTATTTTGCATAATGCTTAACCTAGTCTTATTTGCTCAGCAGACAAAAAGTTTGGTTTATTTTAACCCAAAACTTGGTGGGAATGAAAATATGTGGAATTTAGCGAACTATAAAAGTGATTATTTGATTGGTTCTGCTGGAATAAAGCTACCTGAGACAGTAGGTAATTATTATATAAGACGTTTTGATAAGAGCAATAAACTTATTTGGGAGTTTCAAAATGACACCTTTGATATTGGTTCTTATGAAGCTTTGTATACGCAGAGCAACGATATTTTTTTAATAAGCTGGTATAAAACAAGTAAAAGAGATGAAGAATACCTGCACAAAATGGATTCTACCGGTAGTATCACCAAGTCAATTTTAATTGATGTGGATACCATCAAAAATCAAAACAGAATTGTTGAACAAGTCAAGGTTATAAGAGATACCATCATCCTGACGCATGCCAAATGGATATCACCCGGTCCTGATTCAGTCTTTTTTTTGTTTTATGACAAGGATCTGAATCCATTACGGCGCATAGCCTTAACTGAGAACAGGAAATGGGACATCGCCTTGGGCATACATGGTACTCTGGACGGTAACTTTATTTATTCAAAGCACTTCAAATCAGAGACAGATTTTTATGATGACAGCATAGGCGTTTATAAAATACGACCTGATGGCAGTACCATTTGGAAATACAAACAGAAAGTTAGCGAATATGATACACCTTTTAGAGATTTTATAGTTGCAAACGATGATAAAACATATTCATTTTTTAGCCAAATCATTAAATTTTATAATACATCAGATACATTTCCATTTTTTCCGGTAGTAAAAAAAATATCTGATAAGGGTGAAATACTCTGGGAATACAGATTTTTGAATAAGGATGATAAAGTATTTTATAAAATTAATAAATCCCATAAGAACGGAATCATAGGAGTCGGGTATTATTCTTACAATAAATTAAAGGAAGGTGATTTGTATTTTAATCAATACTTCGGCTGGATAAGCAAGCTAGACAAGGACGGCAAACTAAAATGGAGTCGCAATTATACCGATGATCAATATGGCAAGGCAAATTGTTATCTTTATGATGTAACTACTTTAGGTAATGGCGATATTATCACAGGCGGATGGTTGCAACAACAACAGATTAATCCTCCAATAATGACATGGGTCTTGCATCTCGACTCTATGGGTTGCCTGACACCCGGCTGCACAGATAGTATTTTATATACCCGCACGGAGGAGATAAATGGTCAACCAATAACAAAAGAAGTGTTTTTTAAAGCTTATCCCAATCCTATGGTTGATGAACTTAAACTCGAGTTTTACAATCATATTTATCGACCTGATTCACAAGTTGTGCTTACCGATGCATCAGGCAAGGTAATAAGCAAGACGAAGTTATCAAAAGGTGATTCTAATGCATTGTTCTCAATGTATGACCAACTGCCCGGTTTGTATTATGTGAGTTATGTGGTCCATGGAAAGGTGTTGCAAACTGAGAAGGTTGTGAAGGAGTAGAATTGGTTGATATTTTTAGTAGTTTTATCTTAAAAAGCTCTTTGTGTGTAATAATCATAATACTAAATTTTAAAGTTTTTTACTGTTGTTAGATTACTTGTACTTTATTAAAGTACAAATTCAGTGCATTGAAAATTGAAGTTAATATTATTCTATCTTTACCCTAATGAAATCACCAGATGCTGACCCAGGCAAAAAAAATCAACTAATGGATCTGGCCAATATGAAAATGCCCTTTGGTAAATACAAAGGAAGATTTTTATGCGACTTGCCGGAACCTTACATAGGTTGGTTTAAATCCAAAGGCTTTCCACCGGGTAAGTTGGGCGAATTGCTGGCATTACTTTATGAGATTAAGTTAAACGGACTTGAATATTTATTAAAACCATTAAAACAATCTGATTTTACAAATAAAAAGACCGGCAGATAACCACCGGTCTCAATGTATTACAAACACTTATTTCTTGCTAATTTAAACTGCAAAACTCTCCCCACATCCACATTCACGTGATGCATTGGGGTTGCGGAAGTAAAATCCTTTGCCGTCCAACCCTCCTGAGAAGTCTAAGGTAGAATTGAATAAGTAAAGAAAAGATTTCAAGTCAGACACAATTTTCACTCCATTGTCTTCAAAAACCTGATCATTTGGTTGGGTTTCATTGTCAAAATCCATCTTATAGGATAAACCTGAACAACCACCTGATATGACGCTTACTCTTATAAAATAGTCATCAGATATATGCCCGGAGTTCCTGATCTGGTTAATTTTTTCTTTTGCACTGTCTGCCACGAATAAAACTGAACCTTTCATGTTAAGCCGTTATACCGTTTTTTTCTTTGTAATCTGATATTGCACTCTTGATTGCGTCTTCTGCCAACACAGAGCAATGTATTTTAACCGGAGGCAATGCCAGTTCTTCTACGATGTCCATATTATCAATATTGCCTGCTTCTTCAAGTGATTTTCCAATCAACCATTCAGTAGCAAGGCTTGAGCTGGCAATGGCAGAACCACAACCAAATGTTTTGAACTTGGCATCTTTAATCATACCAGATTCTTCATCAACCTCTATTTGCAGTCTCATTACATCACCACACTCCGGAGCACCAACCAAACCTGTTCCAACGTTCTTCTTAGATTTATCAAGGGTTCCAACATTTTTTGGATTCTTGAAATGATCCAAAACTTTTTCTGAATAAGCCATTTTTGTATATTTTTAAAATAAATTATTAAAATTTAATGCTCTGACCAGACGATTTTACTCAAATCTATTCCTTCCTTATACATCTCCCAAATTGGACTTAAGTCTCTCATGTGGTTAACACCTTTAACCAAAGCATCAATTGCGTAATCAATTTCTTCTTCGGTTGTGAATCTACCTAAACTAAAACGAATAGAAGAATGCGCCAAATCATCACCTAAACCCAGTGCTACCAAAACATAAGATGGTTCAAGACTGGCAGAAGTACATGCAGATCCTGAAGACACACCAATTTCTTGATTGAAAGTCATCATTAGACCTTCTCCTTCAACATGTTTGAATGAAATATTGGTTACATGTGGCATTCTGTGTGCTACATCACCATTGATGTATGATTCCTCCAGTCGTGTTGTAAGTTCACGTTCCAGTTTATCTCTGAGTTTGCTGATGCGTTGAGTATCTGACTCCATTTCATTCATGGCAATTTCAGCTGCCTTTCCCATGCCTACTATTCCGGGTACATTTAGCGTTCCTGATCTCATACCTCTCTCATGGCCTCCACCATCCATTTGTGCAGTAACCTTTACCCTTGGATTTTTTCTGTTAACAAATAACGCACCTACACCTTTTGGACCGTACATTTTATGACCGGTAAAAGCCAATAAATGTACACCAACTTCTTTTGGGTGCACAGGAATTTTGCCAACAGCTTGTGTTGCATCACTCATGAACAGAACACCATGTTTAGCACAAATATCACCAATCGCCTTCATGTCCTGGATAACACCGGTTTCATTATTTGCCCACATGATGCTGACCAATATTGTGC
>CALJKQ010000216.1 GCA_937973565.1 uncultured Saprospiraceae bacterium
TTCCGATCTCATTCCTGAAAAATGACCTTGCATACAATTGCAGAATGATCTCATCAGAAGGCATATAGAGCTCCATCTTGGAGGCATCGTTTTTACAATCTTTTTTCACCCTGTTGTACTGTTCAATAAATTGGCGATCCATAAAATCAATGGTGGGGCGCATCCATTCCGCAACCTCTTTTTCAATGCCCATGAAATGAACTTTGCCTGCAGCAATAAGCACTCTGGCAGTGGTGTATAAATTGTAATTACCACCCGGGAACCAACCAAAAGAACCGTCAGCCAATCTGAGTTCTGTTAGTTTATCGCGCCATTTTATCCAATTGTTTTGTTGATTCTCCCTATTAAAAATTTTAACCAGATGGGCGATCTGAGATTTTTCGAAATTGCTAATTCCAACCCATGGGGTTTCTGCCAGCGTAACCGATTTCCAAGCCTCCATTTGTTCCATGGCTGAAAGGTTTTCATCTCCATGTTGAGACCAGCTTTCCAAAACAGAAGCCAGCTGGGGGTACTGTTGTTGAATGGCAGCTACTAAAGCAGTAGCGTACAATCTATCTGACACATCAATGGCGTTGTCGAAGCCATTTTCCAATACATAGGGAAGCGCCTGTATAGCATACCAGGCAGGATGACTGGTCATTTCGACTGCATATTTCAAAGGATGCACATCATTGCCTTTGGCGTTTTGTAAAGGCAAAAACGAAGTTTTCAGTGTTTCACCGGGTCTGATGATAACGGGCATACTTTCCGTTATCAATACTTCATTGCTCACCACAGGAATGAGTCCAATTTGTGCATCCCCTTTCTGGCCTGAACTGACAGAAACTGTATATTGGAGCATGGTGGCTTCCGCTTCAGGTATGGCAAGGTTCCATGACACAACTTTTTGCTGTTGACCATCGACAGTTAAAGCAATCGATTGGGGTGAAGTAAGCCATTCCATCCTCTCTATGCCTGTCAGGTAGTCCTTGATCTTTAAAGAAACAACAGCGTTTCCTGCAACGTTAATTTGATTGGCCACAGTAGCTGTAAGCGAGATTTGATCGCCTGAACGAATCAGTCTAGGCATGTTCGGTAAAATCATCCAGTCTTTGGCTGTTTGGATTTTTTTGTCTGCAACAGCTGACGCAAGATCCTTATTATGGGCAAACAGTTTGAGATGCCATGCAGTGAGTGCTTCATTCATGGTATACTCAATGGTAAGATTCCCCTCCTCATCCGTTAAAAGATGTGGAAAGAAAAACACCAATTCATTAAGGTTCTTTCTCGGATTCATTGCAGTACTTTGATCCCGGCTTTCCGTAGAAGCGACTTCATCCTTTTTGGCGTTGACATCTTTAACCTGTGGTGCTTCCATCATGATAGCTTCCGGTGCGGCTGCAGACCTGTACATTCTGGCATAAATGGCAAAATTGTATACCCCGTAAACACCACCTATGAGCATAGGCAATGATTCAACAGGAGCCATCTCAAAATCCTGCAATTGATTCCACGCACCATTGAGATACTGATTGTATGCCACACCAAAACCGGGTGTGTCCCAGTACAAATAACCAAAATGTGTGGGGAAAAAATTCTGAACCCAAGGCTGCTGCTCCAATGCATCCAGTGAAGCGTCATACAAGGTGGCCAGCACTTCTGACTTCAGTTGTTGAACCTTTGCTCCCGAAAGTTTAATTTGAATCTTTTCGGCAGCACCGGGTTCTGTTTTATCTTTGATGGAAACCCAGTTGATCTGCAACTCTTTATCAGACCATGGCACATCAATATTCATTTCAGCCGAATAAAAACGATTTTCTTTGATATACCAATAATTCAGGTAAAGTCCACCTTTATCTTCCTCAACCACTTTATAGTTGAAAGCTGAATTCTTTTTGACTTTTATCCAATCGGAATGCAGCAGGTTGTTTCCTCTGAAAAGGGTTACCATAACCATTTGCTCTCCTTCCACTGCACCCAATTTAAGGTTGAGTAATTCACCTGGTTCAAAGGTGGATTTGTTGAGATCTGCCAAAACATATTTGACCTTTGGAAATTTTTTCCTTGCAAAATCTGTGACCACTACAATATCCACAACAGGTCTTTGATTCTCTACCGTAAATTCGAATTGATATACACCCACAGGCAAAAATGAATAATCAAATGAACTGCCTGAATTAAAGGAAGCGACCTTCATCATTTTTCCTTTTTTCCAGTCTTTGTAGGCAGGAGACACTGGAATAGCATCAACATCAATTACTGGTTCATTGGCAGTGTCCCAGTAAGCTTTGCGTGCAATCTTATCCGGACCCATCAATTCATGAATAACAACATTGACAGTCTTTACTACATTTACATCCAAGGTGTTCTTTACCAGAACCACTGCTTTCATGACACCTGACTTGTCTACCTGATCTGAAATCTTAGACTCAACGGTAAACGATTCTTGCCTGATAAACAGAGATTGTGTGGCTTGTTGGGTTTCTCCATCATTGGAAGTTACCGTTGCCTCCACTTCAAAAAGATATACCGGCTTATAATCTTTATTTTTTGATGCTTCCGCTATAAAGGAAAAAGAAAAGTTTCCCGCCAAATCAGAAGAAGTGGTTCCCCGACTGACAATGGTTTCAGACTGGTTGAAAATACCTGGATACCACCGGTAACAATAGGGAATAATTTCTCTTCGTTTCACCACATATTTTACTGTGGCACTTTGCAAAGCAAGCCCAGTAAAAAAAGTAGCACTGCCCTTCATGGCAATTACATCGTTCAACGCAATAGAGGTTGACAATGTATCCAGTTTTACCTCAAATCTGGGTCTTTTATATTCTTCTACCCTGACTGATTTACTATTGTTTTCGCTGGAAATAGTATAATATCCATTCAGTCTTCCTTCCGGTATGGCAAAACTTCCGGAAGCACTGCCCCATTCATTTGTTTTTAACTTCAAGGATTTAACCAGTTGACCATTGGCATCATTCAACTTGACTTCCCACTCTTTTTGAAGCGATAAAGATGGTACACCCTGACTTGAATAATCCAAAGCAAATACCTTAAAATGCAAGGTCTGGCCGGGACGGTAAATAGGCCTGTCAGTAAAAATTTCCTCTCTGGAATATTGAGCAGGCACAAAAGACTGATCTCCTGTATAATGAGTAGCATTGCTGTCGAAGACATCCCTCCCTTTAGTGAGTACCACACCCAATTGAAAATTACCTACTGGTTTTTTTACTCTGCCAGCAACATCAGAAATGCCTTTGCCAATCTCCTTTCGGACACGCTGAGATGCGCTGTATTCCTGCGTGTAAAAGTCAACTTTAACTCCTTTTTCAGGTTTGCCGGTAATGCGATTGACAATTACAATAAAATCTGATACGCCGCCATTGGGGTTGACATAAGCAAGATTACTGACCAAAACCGGGGTAACAGAGAAAGCTCCTGAATAATCTTTGGTATTGGAAGCCAATAAAAGGTAGCTTCCTTTTTTCTGAGATTTAATTTGGCCATTTGTCAGCACTTCATTGTAATCCCTTTTATCTTCTATGGGAAAGGTTAACTCCTGTAAAGGTTTTTCTGCCTGCAACTTCTTTAGGAGCATGGCTTCATCGATATTGTATTCCATTGCAGGAAAATAATCTGGCTTGCGGATCAACCTTATATATGTTTTGTCCAGGTTACGTGTGGTAGTCTGGAAGGAAATGGGGTCTTTGTCACTTATGGTCGATTCAGCCAAAATGGAAAGGTGCTTTTGCTGGATTTCTGCTAAAAGCTGACGGCACTGATCCGCACCCGATGTTCCCGGATACAAGGCAATACCCTCTTCGCAAAATTTTCCAGTACTGACATATCTTTCCTTAGCATTAGTGTTTAATGTCATCCTTGCTGCTTCAGCATAAAGATGGGTTACATACGGTGATTTTCTATAGGCTTTAATTGCATCACGCAACAATGATTGCAGTAAATCAGAATGCTCTGCACCAACGCTTGTAGTTGATAGAAGTTTTATTCTTTCTAATTCAAAGAATGCAGATGAAGACAAGTATTCCTTGCCTGCATTGATTTTCTGAATACGCTGTAATAAAGCAGTCAATTTATTGCCCGGATCTGATTTTTCCTTTGAAATTTCGACGCTGATAAATTTATCAAATGGTTGTTGCAATAAGGAAATATCAACGCCTTCTTCATTAATTTTTTGGATGTAAAAATCCATCGCACTTTTTACGACCACATGGAAAAGTGTTGGCATAAAATCACCATCATTCTCTGGGTATGCAACAAATTCAGGGAACTCTCTGGCAGGAAAATTACTTAAAGCAGGATTGTTTACAGCTGTATCCAAATGAAATTGAACCAGCCTTTCGATTTGCGCCTGCGTCATTGACAAAAGATTTTGAGGATCTTCGGTCGGAGTTCTTCCTGCAATCTGATATCGGTTGTCATCCAGGTACCTATTCAAAAACATGGCATAGTAGGCATGCACAACTTCGAGGTAGGGACTTTTTAGCTTTGTCAGTGCTGACGAAAACACAGAATCAACTTCTTCCACTACCTGCTCACCAAAATTCATTTTCAAGGATGTTAAAAAGACAAGTGCCTTGGTATATTGAGATGAATTGCCTTCCTTTTCTGCCTGTTGAGAAATGGTCATGGTTTGCTCCAAAGCAGTCTCCGGCAAATTATTGTCGATGGCTTTGCTTACCCCTTCCCATGCCTTTTCATAATTGAAATTTTGGGCATGAGCAACACCTATGACCATTGAAGTAAGCAGTACACACATAAATCTCATAAGATTGAATTTGTTGGTATAAATTTCTAATAATAAACGTTTGCAGACGATGAAAACTGCTAAAAATGATGTTAATGAAACCCTAATGTAAAAAAAAAACCTCCCATAAGGAAGGCTTCATTTACAATCTTGGAAAGTTAACTTCAGATCATCTTTTTCGCAAGGTAAAAGTCAACTTTTTCACACGTAGTGTCTGCAATTCTTTCTTCCATGGCTTCCAATGTTTTGGGAGGTGGAATGATTACTTTTTCACCTTTTCTCCAGTTCAGAGGAAGGGCAACTTTGTATTCTTCCGCAAATTGAAGCGCCTCAAGGGCTCTCATGATTTCATCCATATTCCTGCCTACATTCATAGGGTAATACATAATCAATCTGATTTTACGGTTGGGATCCATGAAAAATACAGCTCTTACTGCGGCTGTTTCACTTTCGTTGGGCTGCAGCATACCGAATAGCTTACTCACCTTCATATCTATGTCAGCTATGATCGGAAAATTAAGGTAAACGCCTGTTTTTTCCCTTACATTATTGACCCACGCAAGGTGAGAGTGTATGCTGTCGATACTCAGTCCAAGTAACAGCGTGTTTTTACTGTCAAAGTAATTCTTGTGTTGTGCAAATCCACTCATTTCAGTGGTGCAAACCGGAGTAAAATCTGCAGGATGCGAAAAAAGCAATGTCCATTTGCCTTTGCTGAATTCGCTGAATTTAATTCTTCCGGTGGTGGTAACGGCTTCAAAATCGGGAGCGATATCGCCGATCCTTGGCATAAATTGAATTTCTTCTTGCATCTTAATAAATTTTAATGCAAAGTTATTTCCGTTGAAAAGGAGAAAGGGTGACCAAGGTTACTTATAAAAAAGACAGAAGTTATTTTTCCCGTGCAATGACATAATCTACCAAATCCTGAAGGTAGGTATTGGCCTCATTTTGAGGTAAGGTCTGAATCATCGACAGCGCTGTATTTTTGTACTCGTTCATTTTGGCAATGGTAAAATTGATGCCTTCTGATGCTTTTACAAAATCAATCACCTCCCTTACTTTATTTTCATCGTTACTCTGGTTCTTAATGATGTATATAATCCTTTTTCTGTCCCAGAAAGAAGCATTATTGAGCGCATAAATTAAGGGCAGCGTCATTTTTTTCTCTTTGATATCGATACCAAGTGGTTTGCCTACATTGTCATCTCCGTAATCAAACAAATCGTCCTTTATTTGAAAACTCATGCCAATGTTTTCACCAACCTGTCTCATATACTCAACCATGTTTTCATCGGCTGAGGTAGAAGAGGCACCGAGGCTACAAGAAGCAGCTATCAGGGAAGCTGTTTTTTTGCGAATGATGTCAAAGTATATTTCTTCTTTGATATCCAATCTTCGGGCCTTTTCCAATTGAAGCAACTCGCCTTCCGCCATAGCTTTGACCGCCTTAGACACAATGTGCAACATTTTATACTGTCCGGTATCCAGTGCTATGTGCATGCCTTGTGAAAAAAGATAATCGCCCACCAATACAGCTACCTTGTTCTTCCAAAGTGCATTGATGGAAAAAAAACCTCTTCTTTGATAAGACTCATCCACTACGTCATCGTGTACAAGTGTTGCCGTATGCAACAGCTCTACCATTGAGGCTGCTGTATAAGTATCGGGATTGGTAGGGCCAAATATCTGAGCACTGAGGAAGACAAACATGGGTCGCATCTGTTTGCCTTTGCTTTTTATAATGTAGTGGGTAATTTTATCGAGCAAAGAGACCTTGCTCTTCATCGCTTCTTTGAAATGAATTTCATATTGCCTGAGCTCGGGATCCAGGTAATTTTTAATTTGGTCAAAAGGAGAAGACATGGAAGAAGCAGTAGCTTTTTAGTCGCGCAAATTTAATTTTTAACCACCACACTCTTGCCTAAGAGCCGTTATTTGTTGATTCCAAAGGTCTCGGGTCGATTTTTCATCACCCATGTCACAGAAATCGGTTACTTCGAGAATGGTCTCCAGGGTAACATCGGACTTATACATCCTGAATTCAAAATATTCAGATGGGTCGTCGGCATCCAACCATTTGAAACGAACCCTTTCATCTTCAATATCATCCACCATTTCAGCATCTTCATAACTGCCATTCCAACTAAATGAAAACAAGTCCTCAGTAATTTCCACTCCATCGCAAAACCATCTGACCAAACAGGCAGGTGTTGTAATAAACTGGTAAAGCAAAGTAGGAGAAGCCTTAAATATAAATTCCAAATCTAATTTTACTCGTTTCATCTTGTAAAGTCAAAAGTTTAGGGGTAATAGCGCAAATAACGGTTATTAAATGGCTAAATAAAAATATTTTTTAATATTTAGACCTATTTTGAACTTTTTTTATTTAAAAAATATTGTTTACCTCGCAGGTCATAAGGATTTAAATTGGGCATGTCTTCGCAATTTTCGTATCAATTCCCAAAAAAATCCTTACTTTTGCGGCCTTTTAGTGTATTTCAGAACAGATTTTTGTAATGAGGCAATTAAAAATCACAAAATCCATCACCAACAGGGAAAGTCAATCCCTTGAAAAGTATTTACAGGAAATTGGCAAAGTTGACTTGCTGACTCCCGAAGAAGAGGTGGATTTAGCCAAGAAGATTAAGGAAGGCGATCAGGAAGCCCTGGAAAGACTTACAAAGGCAAACCTAAGGTTTGTGGTTTCCGTTGCAAAACAATACCAAAACCAGGGTTTATCTTTATCGGATTTGATTAACGAGGGTAACCTGGGTTTGATCAAAGCTGCACAGCGTTTTGATGAAACAAGAGGTTTCAAATTCATTTCCTATGCGGTATGGTGGATTCGTCAGTCCATCCTCCAGGCTTTGGCCGAACAATCCAGGATCGTAAGGTTGCCATTGAACAAAGTTGGATCTCTCAACAAGATCAATCGTGCCTTTTCAGAACTGGAACAGGAATTCGAAAGGGAACCAACAGCGGAAGAATTGGCAGAACTGCTGGACATTCCTTCTGAAGAAGTGGAAACCACTTTGGGGGTGGCAGCCCGCCACGTTTCCATGGATGCTCCCTTTGCTGAAGGGGAAGACAACTCATTATTGGATGTTTTGGAAAACAACAGTTCTCCGGATACCGATGCAGGACTTGAATATGTTGAGTCTCTAAGAACGGAGATTGAAAGATCACTGTCAACCCTTACAGACAGACAATACGATGTCATCAAGTTGTACTTCGGAATCGGAATTGAGCACCCAATGTCATTGGAAGACATTGGCGACAAATTTGGTTTGACACGTGAGCGTGTAAGGCAGATCAAAGACAAGGCGATCAACAAATTAAGATCAACCAGTAAGAGTAAATTGCTGAAAAATTACCTTGGTAATTAACAGGCTATATATCCTGCAAAAAATGTTGCAGTATTTGACATTTAAAAAGGCATTGATTTTTTTCAATGCCTTTTTTCTTTTGAGCCTAAATTGTGTATTGGGTCAAAATGATACCCTGATTGTGATTGATAGCTTAGTGATTACAGCATCCCGTTTGCCACAAAGACCCATTTTTGTAAGTCCTTTCCTTACTCCGGCATTTCAGGCAAAACTCAGTCAGGGAACTTCTGTAAATGATTATTTACAAGCCGTCCCGGGTTTATTCACCCTTTCCCCCGATAATTATGCACAAGATACCCGAATTACCAGCAGGGGTTTTGGTGCCCGGTCATCATTTGGAATCAGAGGCATAAAAATATGGGTAGACGAAATACCCGAAACCACACCTGACGGACAAAGCCAATTGGACAATCTGGACTTTAACCTGATTGACGACATTGAAGTACTCAGGGGCCCCAATGCAGCCTTATACGGCAACGTTTCCGGTGCCATGATTAAAATTTCACAAAAACGGCTGGAGACTCTGAAAAATTTGATCCGGTTTCGACTTGCCTATGGTGCTTATGGTTTTAAGCAAGCCGGACTAGTCCTTCAAAAATCAAACGAAAAACTCAGTTTTCAAATTAGTTATGGGTATCATGGTACCGACGGCTACCGTAAATGGTCTGCTTTCGAAAATCATGTAGCCAATGTCAGGACTAAATACCGATGGGGTAAAAGCGAATTGACATTCTTGCTAAATGGCGTCTACAATCCCAAATCACAAGATGCCGGAGCCCAAACACTGGAAGAAGTAAGTACCAATCCGAAAGAAGCCCGGCAGGCCAACACTTTATACAAAGCGGGGGAGAATTTGATTCAAGGAAGATTGGGACTTATTTATAAGTTTAAAGGTAAGCAGGTTTACTATCAGGCCAAATCATATGTGCTTTCCAGAGATTTCGACAATGCCCTACCCTTTTTGAAGGCTGGAAAAGTAAAAATAAATCGTCTTTGTGGTGGCGTTTATTTAGAAGCAGGAAATACCCATACCCAAAGTGATCACCACTGGGTCTTGGGAGCAGATTTGCAGTTTCAAAAAGACAACAGACAAAATTATGATAACCTGGAAGGGAAAACCGGTGAATTGCAATTGAATCAAGACGAGTTCTACGATGATATTTCACTTTATGCCCTTAACCATTACAAGCTGAGTTCAAGGATTACCGGCGAATTCCATTTGCGAATTTCCAACATCATTACCCAATCTAAAGATTTGTACTTATCAGATGGCGATCAATCCGGAACACGCTCTCTTACAACCATGAATCCTACCTTGAACCTCAATTATCAGCTAAGCCCATTGATGGGAAGCCGCATCCAGTTCTCGACAGGCTTTGAATCCCCTACATTGGCGGAATTGGCCGTAAATCCCAATGGCATTCCGGGATTTAATCAAGCGTTGAAGGCTTCTTCCACAAGAGCCATAGAAATCCAATTACACATAGGCAGGACACAGGAAAACTATTTTGATTTACAATTATTCTATATAAGAGGTAAAAATGAATTATTACCCTTTGAAATTGCCAATCAACCCGGAAGGTTTTATTATGAAAACATCGGGAAGTCAATAAGGCGGGGAATTGAGTTGAGTTTTCGTAAGAAACTTAGCACTCGATTAGGTGTTTTAATCAACCATACCCAAAACCACATAAATGGCAGAGACGAGATTACTACCATTCCCGGCATCCCTGAACATACTACTCAATTACAGTTGGTATATAATTTAAATGATCGACTTTTGATGAAATATGATAACTCAATGGTGGGGAGAATCTACTTAAGTGAGAACTTTAACAATCCTACCCCCAAGTACTTGATTGGCAACATTCAAATGAGCTATTTAATCAAAAAGAAGGCGGCTACGATTACGCTTACAGCCGGAATAAACAATCTTTACCAAAGTGATTATTACAACAATCTGAGGATCAATGCCAACGGCGGGAGATACTATGAAGGAGCACCGGGTCGCAATGGCTGGATAAGATTTATTTGCGATTTAGACACCTAATGTTCAAAGGATGAATAATCTTTTTTCAATTTAATTTATTACTTTTAGGTTATTAAGTGATTTTTTATACCGCATTTATTGTGATTTAACAAATATTTACAATGAATCCCTAAACGCTTTTTTAAGTTCAAATTTTCGTACATTTGCATGAAATTAAAGAAATGAGTTGGTTCAAAAGATTAAAAGACGGGATACAGACAGCAACCAAATCAAAGAAAGAAGCACCTGATGGCCTGTGGCATAAGTGCGAAAAATGCAATGAATTAACTACGCACAAGGAATTGGATGAAAACTATTACCTGTGTCCCAAGTGCGATCACCATGTGAGAATCGGATCTGAAAAGTATTTCAACATCATTTTTGATGGCAAATACACACGACTCTTTGATGAAATAATATCCAAAGACATCCTCAATTTTGTGGATTTAAAATCTTATCAAGACAGGCTCAATGCCATTTATCAAAAAAGTGATGTCAGCGATGCGATATCGGTAGCGACGGGAAAAATAAAAAAGAACTCATTGACTGTTTGTGCCATGGATTTTACCTTCATTGGAGGATCCATGGGCTCTGTAGTGGGAGAAAAGATATCAAGAGCCATCGATTACAGCATCGAACACAAAACACCGTTACTCATTATTTCGAAATCCGGTGGCGCCAGAATGATGGAATCTGCCTTTTCTTTAATGCAAATGGCCAAAACATCAGCTAAACTGACATTACTGGCTAAAAACAGATTGCCATTTATCTCATTGATGACCGATCCTACTACCGGAGGTGTTACTGCAAGTTTTGCCATGTTGGGAGATCTCAATATCGCCGAACCCGGTGCGCTGATTGGCTTTGCAGGCCCGCGTGTCATCAAAGAGACCATCAAAAGAGACTTACCGGAAGGTTTTCAAACTTCAGAATTTTTATTGGAAAAAGGATTTCTGGACTTTATAGTAAACCGAAAAGACCTCAAACAAAAGCTAGACGATATCCTTACCTATTTTTCAATGGTAGAAGTCGAATCAGAATTGACGGAGGAAGCCAACTAACAGCACTATTGTTCTTCCTTGGGAACAATTCCGGTATTTTCCCCAAAATAGTTTGCAAAACTCTGCATGGCATTGGCAAGTTCATGGTTGTTGGTAGCCCTGAAGTAAGTATCTGCCAGCGACTTCAAAGTTTGAAACATCAATCGGTCCATTTCAGAAACCTGGAGTTGTGATGTCCATAAATCCAATCTCAAAGTATCAGAAGAAGCCTCATCAAAAAGAGACAACAGAAATGCCTTCACAGGAGTGAGTCCATTTTCTGTAGGATTGTCAGACGCCTGCCATTGAATTTTTTTTGGGTGTTTTTTTTCATCCAGTTCGATTTCGAGCAATATCGTAGATTTCTCCGCCATATGATGATAGTTTTGCCGCAAAAGTAGGAGAATGACTACTGAAATCCTAATTTTGTGCAAAAGCATCTCCTATGTCAAAATCAATTGAACTTCTTGAACCCAGGCCCATTTGGGAAAATTTCAGCGCACTCAACGCCATACCCAGAGCCTCCAAAAAGGAAGAAAGAATCCGCCAGTTTGTCATAGATTTTGGCAATAAACTGGGATTGGAAGTATTGACCGACCAGGTGGGCAATGTGCTGATCAAAAAACCGGCTAGTGCCGGCATGGAAAACAGGAAAACAGTAGTACTCCAAGCCCATTTGGATATGGTTCACCAAAAAAACAGCGATACCATTTTTGATTTTGACACACAAGGCATCCAGATGTATGTCGATGGAGATTGGGTAAAAGCCCAAGGCACAACGCTTGGAGCGGACAATGGATTGGGTGCGGCTGCAATAATGGGCATCTTAGCATCCAACATAATTGAGCATCCTGCCATTGAAGCCCTTTTCACCATCGATGAAGAAACCGGTATGACAGGAGCGCTTGGCTTGCAGCCGGGTTTCCTTTCCGGAGAAATTCTACTTAATCTGGATACCGAAGAAGATGATGAATTGGACATCGGATGCGCAGGTGGCATTGACGTTACAGCCACCAGAACATATCAGCAAATAGATTGTCCGGCAATACACGTAGGCTACGAGATAATTGTAAGTGGACTCAAAGGAGGTCACTCGGGCATGGACATCCACAAAGGACTGGGCAACGCCAATAAACTAATGAACAGGATGCTTTTTGCTTTATGTCAGGATTTGGGCGTCATGCTTCATGCCGTAGATGGAGGAGGTTTGAGAAATGCTATCCCCAGAGAAAGCCGGGCAATTTTGAGTGTTCATCCTGATCTGAATGATGCATTCGTGCAGCAATTTGAAGCTTTGAAACATGCTATATTGACCGAATACAGCACGCTCGAGCCAAACTTAAATGTTCAATGCAATTCGTGTGAAGCTCCATCTAAAGCCATGGATCCACTCGATGAAATGGCTGTATTAAAAAGCATATACGGAGCTGTCAATGGTGTTTACAGAATGAGTCCCGACATGGATAATCTGGTTGAAGCTTCTAATAATGTTGCCCGGGTTCAGATTGCTGACGGCAATGCATCCATCATGTGTTTAACCAGATCATCGGTAGAAAGCACCAAACTGGAAGTAGCCAATTCTTTGAAATGCGTTTTTGAGTTGGGGGGCTTTGAGTGTAAATTCTCCGGTTCCTATCCCGGATGGAAGCCGGAACCCAATTCTTCCATTGTGCAACTGATGACAAAAAGATATGAGGCGTTGTTTGGGTCCAAACCTGCTGTAATTGCGTGCCACGCGGGCCTTGAGTGTGGCATTATTGGCAGCCATTATCCGAAAATGGAAATGATCTCGTTTGGTCCGACCATCAAAGGAGCCCATAGCCCCGATGAAAGAGCACACATCGCTTCGACTTCTAAATTCTGGTCGTTGTTGTTGGATACACTGAAACACATACCCGGCCGTGAATCTTAGTTTAATTCCCGATCTGAGCCGGGAATTCGAATATACGACCAGCAGGAGCAGTGGACCCGGAGGACAAAACACCAATAAGACAGAGACCAAAGTATCCCTGAGATTCGATATCACAACGTCAATACTTTTGTCGGATGAGCAAAAACAGCTTCTAATTGAATCATTATCCGGTGTTTTGGTGGATGATCGTTTTCTCGTGTGTACATCACAAAAATTCAGGAGTCAATTACAAAACAAGGAGCACTGCAAAGACAAATGTCATCAAATTATCATGGCCGCATTAAAGCCAAGAATCAAAAGGAAAAAAACACAAGTACCGAGATCCGTAACTGAAGACAGATTGAAAGGCAAAAGACTGAGGTCGGAAGTAAAACAATTCAGAAGAAAAATCGGCAAAAGCGACCTAAGTTGAAGTAAAATTTCATTAACATTCTTTACTGCAAGTTTAAAATTATCATTGGTTTTGCCAAATTTTATTTTAAATCATGTGCAATAAATACAGTTTCTCCATCATTAATTTTTATATTTGCTTTTATTTTACAATTTATAATGGAATTAGAAAAAATTGAATTCAGGGATAAAATCCAGTCCGCTTTAAAAACCCTCAAACAATTTCAAAATCCCAGCTATACCAAGGCAATCATTCAACTGTTGAATTCCTTTGGTCCTTTTGTTATTTTATGGATCCTGATGTACAATCTCTGGGAGCACAGTAAATTAACTGTACTATTCCTTGGAATACTAAATGCGTTCTTTTTGGTTCGTATTTTTATTATTCAGCACGACTGTGGCCATAATTCATTTGTACGGTCAAAGTACATGAGGGATATTGTGGGATATATTTGTAGCCTTTTCAGTGCCATACCCTATCGATATTGGGCGCAATCCCATCATTTCCATCACAACCACAATGGCATGCTGGAAGTACGCGACATTGGTGATTTGGATACGCTCACCGTGCAGGAATATGCCGCCTTATCCAAATTCAAAAAATTTTGGTACCGGGTTTACAGATCGCCCATCGTAATGTTTGGTATTATCCCGATTTATTACGTACTCATCCACAACAGGCTTCAGCTCATCAAGATGAGTGAGTTTAAAAAATTAAGGTGGAATTTGACTTTCAATAATATATTGTTGATTGGCGGTGTAACTTTACTTTGCCTACTCCTGGATTGGAAAAAAGTATTATTTGTCCATTTTATAACCTTGTTTATTTTCGCCATAGTGGCTATCTGGTTTTTTTACATCCAGCACCAACACGAAAAGGGTTATAAACACTGGAAAGAAAGATGGGAATTTATTTACCCAGCAGTCAAGGGGAGCAGTTACTACAAATTGCCGGCCATTTTCAACTGGTTTACCGGCAACATAGCCATCCATCATATTCACCACCTGAATCCGGCCATACCCAATTATAATTTGAAAAAGAGTGTCGACGCCATTCCATGGCTGAATAAATACACAACAGAAATAACATTTTGGGAAAGTTTAAAACTTGCAACCCACAAGTTGTGGGACGAGCATTCTGAGAGAATGATTACCTTCCGCGAATATTATCAAATGGAAAAAAGCGGAAAAATCAAACTAGCTTAAAGGTGGCCAACGTTACAGTAATTAACTCAGGATTTTTTAAACTGGATGGTGGGGCCATGTTTGGCGTTGTTCCCAAATCCATGTGGTCAAAACAAAATCCGGCGGACGACAACAACATGTGCACATGGGCTATGCGTTGCCTTTATGTGGAGGAGGGGAAGAGAAAAATTCTCATTGACACCGGTATAGGCCACAAACAAAGTGACAAATTCAGAAGTCACTTCAGTCCCAATAACATCATAGATTTTGAAAACGACCTCGAACATTATAATCTCAGTATTGAAGAAATTACGGATGTAATTCTTACCCACTTGCATTTCGATCATGCGGGTGGAGTTTTGATGTATGATAAAAAGGGAAATATCGCACCTGCTTTTCCCAATGCCCGTGTCTGGTCCAATGAATTTCATTACAAATGGGCTACTGAGCCCAATGAAAGGGAAAAAGCCAGCTTTTTAAAAGAAAACATCCTTCCCCTGAAAGATTTAGGTATACTACATTATGTTGACTTGGGTCGGGAGGTTAAATTTTCCGAAACCATAACCCTTGACTTTGTATATGGTCATACCGGTGCCATGATGATCCCTACCATTACCATGCATAATGGCAAAAAGATCATTTTTTGTGCAGACTTACTACCTTCCAGTTATCACGTTGGCTTGCCCTATGTAATGGCGTATGATGTGCAACCCCTCGTTACCTTAAAGGAAAAGGAAGAATTGTATGAAAAAGCCTGCAATGACAATACTTTCTTGTTTACAGAACACGATCCACTAACTAATTATGTCCGCATTGAAAAAAATGAGCAGGGAAGAGTAGTCTTGCGCGATCGGATTGATTTTATCGATTAAAAGGTCATTTATCTTTTTCTGTCAACAATTTTCGTAAGCCTTGGGACAATTTGGTTTTGGTCTCTACCATGGAACCAAATTCGTTTTTATAACGTAAGCCCAAACCATACTTTTGCCGGCGACTGGTAAGACTGATTTCATCCAGATCGTATTTTCCATACAATTTTAAGTTCAACTGCCGGTCTTTGGTCAATGCATATTCGATGAAAAACTCAGGTACAATGTAGTTGTTGAGATTGATGATGGAGTTTTGTCTCACATAATTTCCACCTACGTTGATGGAAAGCCTTTCATCCAGAAATCTGAATTTATTTTTGAGTTTGACTTCTATTTCTGTTGGTAATATAGAACTATTGCCTGTTACACTTTGAAAAGACGTATTGTTTCTTAAATCAATATCAAAATCAATACCCGAGATCAATCCATTTTCTTCCAAAGCTTCATTGACGAGCCCTGTCACAAACATAGACAATTGACTGCTTACAAATTCACTGAGCGTATTGATACCGGCATTCTGAATGAGGTTGTTGAAATTGTTATTGGTTACAACGTCTGAAATGGTATTGGAAGGTATGAAGGAGTTGAACACAATCAATCCAAAAACCTGGCTATTGTAATCTGAAACATTGTTCCTTAGCAAACGCACCTTACTATCGGTATAACTTTTCAACTCTCCGGTTAGGTTGGGAAATTCAAAGTCAAATTTTACGGATGGATTAAATAAAGTATTGCCAAGGATCAACTTCAAATTAACTGCGGTTGATACAGCCGCTGCATTTTTCAATTGGTCTGTGACCAGGTATTCAGTGAGGAACGAAGTTAGTGGCGTCTTTACCGCATAATCTGCTTCTATGTTCAGAGATGCATTGATTGGGTTACCTGTCCAGCGGATGGTACCTCCCTCTCTAACCAGGAATGGCTTATTCACAAAATTAAAGGCTGTAAATAGGTAATTTCCCCTTGCAATGGTGTAAACACCAAACATGTCGAACTCACCTTTGTTCGACATGGATATTCTCAAATTGCCATTTCCAACACCGGTAATGATATCATTTTTAAATTCATCAAATATCATGTTGACCACCGCATCCTGCGTCATGGAAAGGTTCATTTCTATGGAAATGCCTTCTACCTTAATTTCCTGATCTTTTGCCAAACTGTCTTTGCTTTGAGCAAAAAACTTTTCTTTTTCCACGAAAGTGATAAAGGACTGTGACGAAGCTGTCCTGGACTCTTTTATGGGCATATTGATTACGGTACCCGGTTTAGTAACCGCATTAATGACCATCCGTGGCGTATTGACCGAACCGCTAAAATCTACAGAAACCTGGCCTCTGCCAATGCCGTAATAAATGGGATTATCAAATTTAGTGGTATTGATAGCGATTACATTTTCACCGGAAATTCCTACATCCAGATAAAAATCTTTAAAAAGTGTGTGGTTGAGTCTTCCTTCAATAAAACCCGGGTTACCTTCTGAATCGGTAAGTTTAGCACCTGTCAGATCGATGTAACTCTCCGTAATTTCAAAATCCTGGTTGTCGAAATAGTACGTTTCACCAAGGTATATAACTTTTACTTCACCACCATAAGCAGTGCCTTTGCCATCGATTTTTATTTTGGGAAGTACACCTGAAATGGTAGCGTCAACATCGACACCACCTTTTACATTCTTTATGCCAGCTTTGAGGATGTATTCAAGGAATTTTAAACTCACTTTTTTCCCCTTCACTTCTGCATCTACGGTTTTGGTGTCAAAGTTGTATTCCCCATTCAACTTTAAGGCCATGTCGTCCTGTTCTCTGCTGAGAGAAAGAAGCACTTCCATAGGTCTGTTTTCTTCCTTTGCCAGATCAAGAGACAATTCTCCATAAGAATCGTTATTGAGTAATAAGTTGGGTATGTTGACTGTACCCGACAGACTGGGGGATGGATTGAAAATATCATCTATCCTCAATGTACTGTTCAACTCTCCTCCCAAATAAATTTTGTCGTAATTGATGATGGGATTGATGGAAGCCACGTCCAATTTCACCATTTTTAATGCCAGGCCCCGGTTTAAAATATCGGTAAGCTCCAATTGCCTGGTTCCATCCGTCAATGCCAGATTTTCAATATCCAGGTATTCCTTTCCAAATGAGATTCGGGTTTCATTGGATATTTTCCATCTTTTATCAAACAATTTGATATTGTTTTCGATCAGAGAAAATGTGTATCCGTTGGTGTGCGGGAATAGTTTTCCCTTTATCTCAAACAATTGTATAGAATCCAGAATTTTGGAAGCGTTTATTTCAAATATTGCTTCATCGCCATCCATGACCGTTTGAATATCCATTGCCTTGAATTTGCGACCCGATACTTCCGCACTGTCCAGATGAATCAACAAATCTCCTTTTGAAGCCGTATTATTGACCATAAGGTTGATGTTGAAAAAATTCAGATCCTTGATTTTAAGCAGTGGCAGATTGGAAACAAAAGTCAACTCTTTTCGATCTGACTGAATAGCTCCTTTGGCCTTAAAAGATTTTAAGTTATAATCCTTTAAACCCAGCAGTCCAAAAATTTTACCCGCATCAAAAAGAGATAAATCAAATCTCAGCGATTGTCGATTCTTGATGGACTGTGACTGTATATTCCAGTTTCGGGTGTGATAGGGGTAATTGCTTTTTATTAAAAACTTACAATCATCAACTATGGTATTCAAATTATAAATACCTTCCAGTTTGACATCGGCAAAATCTGATGTAAAATCCAGGCTTCGCGCATCACCACTGGCCACAAGAGAAGTAAGGGCCACATTACCCAAATTGTAAGTAGTATCATTCCTTACTATTCGGACACTATTTCCATTAAGTGTACCCAGAAGATTATTGATATTATCACCCTCCCCTATCAGCGACAAAGTGCCTGTAATCATGCTGATGTCTTTCGAAAGGTTGAGTGCCCTTAAATTAAGGTTATTGATATTGGCATCAAAATTAAAATGGGGAACTTTTTCTGCAAATGACGCGCTGCCTTTAAATCCAAAGTCTATGTTGGGATCGGTAGAATTTATCACACCCGTAAAAGCATTGGAGGCCAGATTGCCAAGAATTTTAATTTCTTTATAATTGTACTTTTTCAACTCCAACCGCTCAACGGTTGCTTCCAAATCAGCACGGGCATTTCTGAACACCAAACTTTCGCCATCTCTGATATTGGCTTTGACACTCAACTTTCCGAAATCCTGATTGCCGCTCCAGGTACCGAGATCAAAATCTATCAAATGAAGGTTTCCTGCATATTTTGCCTTGTCGCTCCCTTTTTTAACATCCAGTCTTAAATCAAGATTGGCGGTACCAAGGTCGGTTTTCAGTTTTCCATAGGCAACAAAATCCTTAAGGTAGCCATCGAAATTGCCGGAAAAGTCGATATCTCCCAGTAAATAAAAGTTCTTTGGTGGATTGAAACCGGGTACAATGTCGCTGATGAAATTGATATCAGTGAGCATCTTATTTACCCTCAGATTGATGAGAGTTTCTTCAGGATCATGAAGATTGCGCACACCCAATCCTCCGGCAAAATATAGATGATTGGCCAATTGCAGTGTCAAATCGGATCCTTTGAGATTGGCCAATCGACCTTTAAGCCTGCCATCTAACTCAAGCGTCTCATTTTTATGCTTTTTATAAAATGAAGACTTAGCGAAGGAAGGCACAAAATAGCCTAACTCCAGAAGTGAAATCTTGCTGTTTTCCAAATCTGCATCAATCACTACCTTATTGGCAAAGTCTTTAAGAGATTCGATGCCGTTGTATCTCAATACCACTTTTTTGCCGAGATTTGAATTTCCGGTTACGATTTCAAGATCATCCAGCGCTATCATCTCGTGATTCATCCGGAATGCCGGAATTTTAAGTTTTTCGAGGATAAAGCCGGCAGTAGAGGATAATTCAACATTGTTGACTACCGCATAAATATCTTCAATACCCCCGTATTGCAGATGTTGAATGTCAAGATTGATGTGGTGAAAAGCAAGGTGATCCGGATCAAAAATGTAGGCTTCTTTAGATTGAGATTGCAACCTTTTATCCAGGTTCAATAAACCATCGCTGATATTTATTTTGTCGATATTCAGGCATAATTGTTTGACGTCAGAAGACTTTTGATGTTTTTTGTCATCATTGTTTTCGGAGGGCGTTTCACCGTGAGGTAAGAAGGTCAAAATCTGAAATTCGGGCTTAATAAGATTCAATGCAACAATATCAAAATCCAAATTCTCCAGATCGAATTTCCTGAAGTTAATTTTCCCCTCTGCCAATCTGGCGATCAGGTTCTTTTGGTTCTTTTCATCAAGTATGGAAAAATCCAGATTTTTGATGTAAAACTCCCTTATTTTAATACTTACGGATCCGGAACTGGAATTGTTGCTACCTGAGCCTAATTTTTCAAATAGTTTAACCAGATTGAGTTTACCATCAATGGGATCCGTTTCCAAAGAAAATTTTGGATCAACGAGTGATATGCTTTTTATCTCAACTTTCTTCTTTAAAAGAGAAAATAAATTTCGAGAAAGGCTGACATCAAGACTTTTTACATTCATCAATGTATCACCTTGTAGATCTCTTATGGTAAAATCATTGAGTGAAAGTCCTTTGAACATACTCACATCGATACGAGAAAGACTAACATCGGCTTCCATTTTCTCGGACAAATAGCCGGTAAGTTTTCCGGACGCCCAGTGCTGGATAACAGGAACATGGAACAATAATGTTACCAAAAATGGAATTAGAAGCAAAAACAACAAAAACCAACCCAATCTTTTAAAGATAATTGGGAACCCTTTTTTTGTTTTCTTTTCTTCCATCAAGTAAATCTGCCTGTCTTGTAAAACGTAAAGATACGAAAATCAACCCTTAAATTACTGTTAAATATCAAGAAATCAGACATGTGCGTGCAATATAGTCTTCGGGCAAATGAAAAACTTATTTGTTTGGACAAAACATTGAAAACACTTTTCTTTGCTGAACGTTTACGATTAAAAATATTATATGTTCGAAAGCATAGAACACCTTGAAATCATTGAGCATTCAGCTGCTGAATTTGCTAAAAAACACATTTTGCCCAACGTAATGATTTGGGATGAGGATCAACATTTTCCGGTTGAAACCATGCGAGAATTGGGAAAACAAGGTTTTTTGGGTGTTTTGGTGCCTCATGAATATCAAGGTTCAGGTCTCGGATATCAGGAATACGTGAGCATTCTCACAGAAATTGGCAAAGTGTGTGGCTCTATCGGTCTGTCAGTCGCCGCTCACAACAGTTTGTGTACAGGTCACATCCTTGCATTCGGAAATGAAGAACAGAAATCAAAATACCTACCCAAACTTGCCACAGGTGAATTTATAGGTGCCTGGGGACTTACTGAAGCGAACACCGGCAGTGATGCCATGAGGATGAAATGCGTTGCTGTGGAAGATGGTGATTACTTTGTATTAAATGGAACTAAAAATTGGATCACACACGGAAAATCCGGTGATGTAGCGGTTGTTTTAGCTCGGACCGGTGAATTACTGGACTCCCGCGGCATTACGGCATTCATCGTAGAAAGAGGCACGCCGGGCTTTAAGGCGGGTAAAAAAGAAAACAAGTTGGGCATGAGGGCTTCAGAAACTGCCGAACTCATTTTTGAAGATTGCAGAATTCACAAATCCCAGGTCTTAGGAAATGTAGGTGATGGCTTCATTCAGGCTATGAAAGTGCTGGATGGCGGTAGAATCAGCATAGCCGCCCTATCTTTGGGCATCGCCAAAGGTGCCTATGAAGCCTCGGTTAAATACGCAAAAGAAAGAGAACAATTTGGACAACCCATTGCCAATTTCCAGGCCATTTCCTTTAAGTTAGCCGATATGGCAACCAGAATTCAAGCGGCCGAGTTGCTCACAAGAAAAGCAGCAGAACTCAAGAATAAAGGTGAAAAAGTAACCGAAGCAGGAGCTATGGCCAAGTATTATGCTTCAGAAGTTTGCGTCTATGCATCTAATGAAGCGGTTCAGATTTTTGGTGGTTATGGTTACACAAAAGACTTCCCTGTAGAAAAATTCAACAGAGACTCAAAGCTATGCACCATTGGAGAAGGGACCAGCGAGATTCAGAAACTGGTTATCAGCAGATCCATACTCAAAGACTAATTAATTTTTTTGCCCGATAAGGCATTTACCACTGCATTATCCATAGCTCGGTGCGCCAAGGGCAGTGCGTAGTCATTGATTTTTTGAATCAGGGAAAGCAACTGATCCTTTCCCGCTGTTTCGACAGCACCGGAAAGCTCGTTTTTCAGATTTGTAAGTGCGGTTATTTCAGTATCACTAAGAATCGATTGGTTGATGCCAATAAATTTTTCAATGGAGCTCACTGTACTTCTCGCCTCGTTTAAAGCTTCAATCTTATTTTTTTCTTCCCTGTCTTTTTCAGCTTCTTTTATAGAATCCAAAAGCAAAGCTGCCATTTCTTCGTCGGATATGCCATATGCCGATTTTATGGTTACTTCCATTGCTGTTTCAGATCTCAACTCCTTGGCCCTCACTGTAAGGATGCCATCCGGATCCAAGATGAACAAAACTTCAATTTTCGGTAAACCTGCCGGCATGGGAGGCAAATTTTTAAGCGTAAATGAACCCAATTTACGGTTGTATTTTACCAGATCCCTTTCCCCCTGGTAAACCGTGATGTTTAGGTTTTTTTGACCATCAACTGAAGTCGTATAATGTCTGCCAATTCTTGCCGGCACTTTCGTGTTACGCGGTACTATTACATCCATCAATCCACCCAGCGTTTCGATACCCAAAGAAAGAGGCGTTACATCGAGAAGCAACAAGTCTTTTCTGTTTCCCGACAATATATCAGCCTGGATAGCAGCTCCGAGGGCTACTACTTCATCCGGGTTGACTTTGTCATGGATTTCACAAGCAAAATATTGCCCGACTTTCTTTTTTACCAAAGGAACCCGGGTGGAACCTCCAACCATAACAACCGTATCAATCACATCAACGCCCATGCCTGCATCCAACAAAGCTTCTTTGCACAACTGAATTGTTCTTTCTACCAGGGGTTCAAATAATTTTTCGGCTTGACTCAGACTCAAAGACAATTCAATACCTCGCCATGATTGGATAAATTGGTTTTGGTCAGAGAGTTGCATTTTGGCATTTTCAGCCAGCCAGCGTAGCTCATGAAGATAGGCCCCGTGGCTTTCTAACACAAGGTTATCCAACTGAGCAAGCCAGTATTCATAAATGGCCAAATCAAAATCATCACCTCCCAAAAAAGTATCACCTTTGGTGGCCAACACTTCAAAAACGCCCTCTTCAATGTGCAAAATGGAAATATCAAAAGTGCCTCCTCCCAAATCATATACGGCAACAGTGGATTTTTGATTTTTATCCAATCCAATGCCATAGGCAAGACTTGCTGCCGTTGGTTCATTTACAATTCTCAACACATCCAAACCTGCCAATTTACCGGCATCTCGGGTTGCTTGTCGCTGAGCATCATTGAAATAGGCCGGCACGGTTATAACCGCTTTGCTGATTTTTTTACCTATTGCTTTTTCACCCTGATCGACGAGCGAGCGCAGCAGATAACTGCTCAATTCTACAGGTGAATAAAATTTGCCATTCACTTCAACCTTTACCAGACCATCTTCCTCGGTTGATGGTACCAGTGTATATCCCAATCTGGTTGATTCTCCGCTAAGATCCTGATAAGATTTTCCCATAAGCCGTTTTATGGAATAGAGGGTAGCCAAAGGCTCTGAATCGAGGAACTTTTTTGCTTCATTGCCTACACTATAACCGCCATCACCAAAAAAATGTAAAATGGAAGGAACTATAGCATTCTTTTGGCCATCTTTTAATATTGCGGGTTGCCCATCCTCTTGAGCAAGCGCGATGAGACTGTTGGTTGTGCCAAGATCAATGCCCACCACTACCTCACTGGACGCAGCAGCTAACGCTGATACACTGCCTGTTTTTATATCTATTGGAATCTTCATATATCAAAGACAAAAAACACTTAACACTAAAATAGGTTCAATTGGTCATCTTCCATTCGCCACCTCGGTTCCGGTGACGAAGTCAATTCAGCCAACTCACCGTTTTGAAATTTATACCATGCTGCAATGGCAATCATACCTGCATTATCTGTGCAATATTGGAATTCAGGGATATAAACCTTCCAATTCAGCTTAAAAGCCAAATCCATAAGTCTTTGTCGCAATCCCCTGTTGGCAGCCACACCTCCTGCAATAGCTATTTGCTTTATTCCGGTTTCTCTGGCGGCCTTTTCGAGTTTTGAAAGTAACATGTTGAGGATGGAGTTTTGAACCGAACTGCATAAATCATTCAGATTGTTTTCAATAAAATGCGGATCTTCCTTAACCTGAGATTTAAGAAAATAGAGAACTGACGTTTTAAAACCCGAGAAGCTAAAATCAAAACCCTGCAAATTTGCCTCAGAAAATTTGAAAATGGGTTTGCCCAAAGCAGCCCTTCTATCAATCTCAGGACCTGCAGGATAGCCCAGCCCCAACATTTTCCCGGTTTTATCAAATGCTTCTCCGGCAGCATCATCAATGGTTTG
>CALJKQ010000217.1 GCA_937973565.1 uncultured Saprospiraceae bacterium
CGCCGACCGATTTGACCGGCAGGAACACGGCAAAGGCCTGGCTGGTCTTGTCGTACAGGTCAGCCTTGCGCAGTTCATCGATGAAGATGGCGTCGGCGCGGGCGAGCAGATCGGCATACTCGGGTTTCACCTCGCCGAGGATGCGCACGCCGAGCCCCGGCCCCGGGAACGGATGGCGATAGACCATCTCGCGCGGCAGGCCGAGTTCGACGCCAATGCGCCGCACCTCGTCCTTGAACAGTTCGCGCAGCGGCTCGACCAGCTTCAGGTGCATGCGTTCGGGCAGGCCACCGACGTTGTGGTGCGACTTGATGACATGCGCCTTTCCGGTCGCCGAACCGGCGGACTCGATGACATCCGGGTAAATTGTGCCTTGGCCCAGCCAATCGATGCCTTGCAATTTTTGAGCCTCTCTTTGGAATACCTCAATGAATACCCTGCCAATAATTTTGCGTTTGGTTTCCGGGTCATCTATGCCCTCGAGTTCATTCAGAAAATCGTTGGATGCATCTACACCCACGATGTTGAAACCCATATTGCGATAAGAATGTAAAACCGATTGAAATTCATTTTTGCGCAGCAGACCATTATCCAGAAAAACACACGTAAGTTGATCTCCGATTGCTTTATGAATGAGACTTGCTGCCACGGTTGAATCTACCCCACCGGAGAGACCCATTAAAACTTTACCATTGCCAACTTTGGTTTTAATGGCATTGACTGTTTCTTCGATAAAAGAAGCCGGTGTCCAATCGCCTTTGCATCCTGCAATGTTGATCACAAAGTTCCTGAGCATTTCCATTCCTTCCACAGAATGGGTAACCTCCGGATGAAACTGAAGGCAATAATAGGGTGCTCCAATACTACCTTCTTTAGCCCGATACGCAGCCACCGGTATACCCTCAGTGGTTGCAATCGCTTCAAATATAGACGGAAGTTCTTCTATCGAGTCACCATGCGACATCCAAACCTGGGAAGAAGAGGACACTCCCTGAAAGATGGGGTCGTTGGCGTCTGTGATCTGGAGAACTGCTTTACCATATTCCCTTTTGAGGGTCTTGGAAACACGACCACCCATCTGGTGCGCTGTGAGCTGGGCACCATAACAAATACCCAACACCGGCAATTTACCGGCAAAAAGTTTTAGGTCGGTATAAAGTGCATTGGCATCCAGCACAGAAAAAGGGCTTCCCGATAAAATTATGCCCTTGGATTGAAGAAAGTCGCTGGGAGGAGCATTGTAAGGAAAGATTTCACAAAATACGTGTAATTCCCTCAATCTTCTGGCTATCAGCTGCGTGTATTGGGAGCCAAAATCGAGGATAATAATTCTTTCCTTCATTTTACTGCTTTGAATGAGGCGCAAAGATAAGCCATATCCCCAAGAATCAGAAAAAAGCAGCCATGAGACTTGGAAGGAAGGGGCAATGTATGGATTTGAGACCGAAATCACCAAAGATCAGAGTTAACACCAGAACCAACATTTGTTTTAAAAATTGTAACAATAAAAAAATATGATTTGCAGATATCCTCAGATCGGTCAATAAGCGGGAAATCAGACTGCTGCTTACTGAATTATTTTAGCCTTTAGCAGGCAAAGACAGCCCATTCATATTTATTAGATTTAGCAGGAAATCAGTAGTTTTGCGCCCACATAATACTACAGCATGAATTTTGACATCATCATCATTGGAAGTGGCCCCGGGGGCTACGTAGCAGCGATCAGAGCATCTCAACTGGGTAAAAAAGTAGCCGTTGTAGAAAGAGAATCTCTGGGAGGCATTTGTTTGAACTGGGGATGTATACCCACAAAAGCATTGCTCAAAAGTGCTCAGGTTTTCAACTACATCAACCATGCAGAGGATTATGGCATTTCAGTGGGCAACCCTAAACCTGATTTTGATGCCATGATCAAAAGGAGTCGCGGCGTAGCAGAAGGAATGAGCAAAGGCGTTCAGTTTTTGATGAAAAAGAATAAAATTACCGTTATCAATGGCACAGCAACTTTAGCCAGGGGTAAAAAAGTAGTTGTTACCGATGCCGAAGGTAAAAAGGCAGAGTATGCTGCAGATCACATAATCATAGCCACCGGCAGCAGGGCAAAACAGCTTCCCAATTTACCGATCGACGGCAAAAAAATCATCGGGTACAGAGAAGCTATGTCATTGCCGAGCCAGCCTGCCAGAATGGTAGTTGTCGGAGCCGGAGCCATAGGTGTGGAGTTTGCCTATTTCTATCATTCAATAGGCACGGAGGTTACAGTAGTAGAGTTTTTGGAACAAGGCTTGTTACCCCGCGAAGACGCAGAAGTATCCAAGGAATTGGCTAAGGTATTCAACAAATCGGGAATAAAAGTTATGGCCAACACCTCGGTAGAAAAAGTAGATACATCCGGTGAAAAATGCAAGGTTACTGTAAAAAGCAGAAAAGACGGAAAAGAAGAAGTGATCGAATGTGACGTAGTATTAAGCTCTGCCGGAGTAAGTCCCAACACTGAAAACATCGGTCTTGAACTATTGGGTATTGAAACCGACCGAGGTTTGATTAAAGTAGATGCGTTTTACAGAACCAATGTTGCAGGTATTTATGCCATTGGCGATGTCATTCCAACGCAGGCTTTGGCCCACGTAGCCAGTGCTGAGGGTATTTCTTGTGTAGAAAAAATTGCAGGAATGCACGTTGATCCGATTGATTACAACAACATACCCTCCTGTACCTATTGTGCACCTGAAGTGGCCAGTGTGGGATATACAGAAGCGGCGGCCAAAGAAGCCGGATATGAAGTAAAAGTGGGCAAGTTTCCTTTTTCAGCATCAGGCAAAGCAAGTGCCGCCGGAGCCAAAGAAGGTTTTGTAAAAGTAATTTACGATGCCAAGTATGGTGAATTGTTGGGAGCTCATATGATTGGCATGAATGTAACTGAGATGATTGCTGAAATAGTAGCAGCCAGAAAACTGGAGACTACCGGTCATGAAATACTCAAAGCTGTGCACCCACATCCGACAATGAGTGAGGCCGTAATGGAGGCAACTGCTGCTGCCTATGACGAAGTAATACATTTGTAAATAAAAAAAAACATCTTATATTTGCCGACCATCTGGCAAATGGGGAATTAGCTCAGTTGGCTAGAGCGCTACGCTGGCAGCGTAGAGGTCACCGGTTCGAGCCCGGTATTCTCCACAAAAAAAAAGGCAGTCCTTCCGGCTGCCTTTTTTATTTTACTGAAATCGTTATTTTTTTCCAAAAACCAACACATTGGCTTTACCCTTCATAACGCCTTTAGTATCGTACAGAAAGCTGATTCTATCAATTCTTCTTCTGTTGCCGGGTAGGTCAATTACTCTGCTTTCTTCCCCTTGTTTGAAATTTTTTCGAATGGCCACGTTGAATTTTTCACCGTTTTCAAAATAAATATCCATATCCATCATATCCAGGCCTGCATCGGTAACTTTGATTTTAATGGCTTTAAATATGTCATTTCCTGTGACCTTCAACACATCGCGATCCGGTCCATAGTTGGCTTCTTTTTGGCCAATCAAAACCCATTTTGAGTACATGGTAAAAGCACTGCCTGTTAAAAAAACGGCTACCAGTGCCATAAATACGATTGATTTGGTTTTCATACTATAAATTTTTAATTGTTTGCAAATTTGACCTTTTGACGCGGCGGTGACGATTAGGTTTATTTTGCTCTGCCACGTTAATATTTTTTTAACCTTTTGAGGTGAGTTATCGCTTAATTATTACTAAAATTGCAATATTCGCAAAATAACGAAATTTTATTTTGACATGAAAAAAATCTGCACGTTTCTTTTTTTGGTCTTTTTGGCCACTACAGGTAAATCACAACTCACCTTTTCACCCGACACAGGATGTATCCATATAGATACCCTGGGTGTTATAGACACACTCAAATTTACCATCACTAATAATGGTACGGCAGAGGAACTGTTCTTTTGGAAACTGGATGTAGGAAAAAATTTCCCGGCCCAATGGAAAACCCAAATATGCGACTTTAATCTATGTTATGCTTACAATGCCAAACAACAATCTCCCAATCAACCCAATCGCTTGAAAGCAGGAGAGACCAATAAATCTTTTTCATTTTATCTGATTGACAGCTTCAATTTTACTTTTCTTGACACAGTTTTCATCAATATTTACAAAGACAAAACCTTTACGCAATTAATCAAAACGATACCCATCATCATTGGAGGTTGTTACCAAACCAGCACTACCTCAGACCAGGGGTATTTTTCGTTTTCAGTTTATCCCAATCCGACCAACAACGGTAAATTCAGAATTTTGACAGATGCAGATTACGAAGATGTATGGGTGCGGGATGTAACCGGTAAAATAGTAGGTAAATTCAGGAAAAATCCTTCAAATGATTACGATGTTGGATTGCTGACGAAAGGCTTGTACATCGTGCAACTTCTCAACTCGGAAGGAAGTGCTTTGCCGGGAGCTTCTCAAAAACTCGTTGTTGAATAATCTGCTTATGAAGGAAAGGCATTTTTTCTTTGCCAGTTTCTGACGTAGAAAAACGACATCAGAAACATTACTGTCCAATAAACCCATTCGCTCATCCAGGCTACAGAAACTGAGGAATGCCGGATTTCGATTACGTAGTAAACATAGATCAGGTAAGCGATGATGCTGATTAATTCTGTAATCAATACGTATTTGGTATTACCGGTTGCTACCACAGCATTTAGCCATATTACACCAATGGTCAACATCAGCATAGCAGAAGTCACAACCCGCAACAGGGAAGTACCAACGGCTGCAAACTCTTGTTGCTGTCCGTAAAGTGCAAAAACAGTTTGTGGAATTAAATTGACCAGGATAATAAAAAACAACATTCCAGTGGCACTGATCAGCATGATTCTTTTAAGAACCGGCAAGAAATCATAGTTCTTCCCCTGCCCAAGAACATTGGATAAAATGGTATTGGTAGTAGCGCCAAATGCCCATGAAAAAACACCACTGATACCAAATAAATTGCGCATAGCCTGGGAGGCAGCCTGCTCTGCATAATTGTAATTGCGGTTAATAAGTACATAGAAAATCCACCAGGCAATGATACTAAAGGCATACTGTGCCATCAAGGGAGAAGCCTGGATAAAAACTGACTTTAACAATTGACTGCTGTACTTAAATATATTTGGCACATCGTATTTGATGCTGAATTTTTTATAAACAATCAGAAAGCCCACAGAAGCAAAGCCCAGGATTTCAGATATAACAGAAGCGTAGGCTGCTCCATTGAAACCCATGGGTTCCAGCCCCCAACCACCGAAAATGAACCAATAATCCAGCACGATATTGGCCACGCTCTCAATAATGGAAGCAAATAGCAGCCACCGGGTTTCCTGAATACAAATGATATAAGAATTGGACAACTGGTAACCAAAAAGAAAAATAAGACCAAATATCCTGATATTCATAAAGTGACTGACCGCACTTGCATCGGTTTGAGAAACGCCCATTGACGTCATTAATGGGTAAAGGCTAAAAAAGGTAATGACTATACCCAAAAGAGCAAGCATCGCTGCAACCAGGTAGCCATGTCGTAAAGTATTGACGATATTGAAGCGATTGTTTTCTCCCGCCTGCCTGGAGATCATAGATAGAATAGCATTACTCAGGCCATATCCCATGGCCGCAAAAATGAGATAATAGACCCCTGATAATGCTGCATAAGCCAACTCTGTAGTACCCAAATGTCCGAGAAAAATAGCATTGAACAGAAAATTGAGTTCAGGCACCAGACGAGCAAGGCTGATGGGCAGGGTCAAAAGAATTATGCCCTTTACTGAGGTATCGGCTTTGAGGCTCTCTGTCATGACTGATGAGCGTTGATCCAGTCAATGTCCTTTTTGAGTAAGGCCAGGGTTTCTGCCTCCGGACTTCCCATTGGTGGCTTATAGTTGTACAACCATCTAGCATCCTTAGGGAGGCTCATCAAAATAGACTCCGTTCTGCCATCGGTCTCCAGGCCAAAACGAGTACCTCTGTCCCAGGCAAGATTGAATTCCACATAACGACCTCTTCGTAACAGCTGCCAGTTTTTGTTTGCATCTGTAAACTCTTTCTCAAAATTATGGATGAAAAGATCATGGTAGCAGGGCACAAAGGTCCGGCCAAGCTGTAAAACAAACAGAAGACCACTTTCGAAACTTATTTCCGGCTGCGTGAGCCGATCAAAAAAAACACCACCTATACCCCGGGTTTCTTTGCGGTGTTTGATATAGAAATAATCATCCGCCCATTTTTTGAACCTTGGATAAAAATCAGGCTGAAATTCATCACACACCGCTTTGAGTTTCAGATGGAAGCCGGCAGCATCGCTCTTGGATATGTAATGCGGACTGGCATCGATTCCTCCACCAAACCACCATTCAGCACCTGCCTCGAAATACCGGATGTTCATGTGTATAATAGGAACCCATGGATTTGAAGGATGCAAAACAATTGATACGCCGGTGGCAAAAAAAATGCTGGCCGGTATGCCCAAAGACCTGGAAGCTTCCTGACTGAGTTCACCATAAACTTCAGAAAAATTGACGCCCCCTTTTTCAATATTTTTTCCTTCAATGATCCTTGTTCTGCCTCCACCTCCACCCGGTCTGTCCCAGCCATCTTCCATGAAACCGGCCGTACCATCCAAACCTTCAAGTGCACTGCAAATGTCATCCTGTAAGCTTTTAAAGGCGGTGGTAATGGTATGCTTATTCATCCATGGATGCTTTAAGTTGGGCCATTGCTTCCTTTGTAGCCCCTGCTGTAAAGGTCTTATCTATGATAACAAGCGGTCTTCTCAAAAAAGTATATTCTTCCAGAATCAGGCTTCTCATTTCCTTTTCAGACAGTGATTTTTTATTCAATCCCAAGGTTCTGTATTTAATGGCTTTTTTACTAAACAACGCTTCGTATGATCCCAGCTTTTTTGCGGCTTTATCCAAATCTTTGGCATCAATACCCTGGCTTTTAATGTCAATGACTTCTACATCAGAAGGTGGATTCAACTCTTTAATAAACTTGCGACAAGTATCGCATGTACTAAGTGCATAAATTTTTTTCATCTCTAAAAAACAATTTATTGGTAATACCCTTGCAATGCCTTTATTCTTAAGCCCAACACTCCTTTGATCGCCTCTGAAACGATATTGGCACTCATTTTGGAAGACCCCTTGATTCTATCCGAGAATATTATCGGAATTTCTATCCATTTAAAGCCTTTTAAAGAAGCAGCATATTTCATTTCAATCTGAAATGCATAGCCTGTAAACTTTATTTTTTCGAGATCAATGCCACTCAAAACAGAACGGTGATAACAAATGAAACCGGCAGTAGGGTCTTTGATGGCCATACCTGTAATAAAGCGCACATAAAGTGAGGCTCCATAGCTAAGAAACAACCTATACTTTGACCAATTGGAAATGCCACCACCCTTCATATACCTGGAACCGATCGCGAGGTCAGCCTTCTTATCAAGGCAACCTTCAAGCAGGCGATTCAGATCTTTTGGATTGTGTGAAAAATCGGCATCCATTTCAAAAAGATAATCGTAGTTTTTATCAAGTCCGAACCTGAAACCGGCTATGTAAGCGGTACCCAGACCCAGCTTACCACTTCTCTTTATTAAAAATACTTTTTGTTGTTGGAAAGCAGGTAAATTTTCAACTGCCCGGGCTGTACCATCCGGACTATTGTCATCAACGATAAGCACATGAAAATGATCTCCCTGCGAGAGCACTGCATCTATGATATCCACGACGTTTTCGATCTCGTTGTAGGTTGGTATGATCACCAGACACTTTATTCCTTCATACATACCTAAACAGTTCTTTGATTGAATATTCGAAAACCGGGAGGGATGGGTTGTGATTAAATATTTTTAACTGCGTTTCGGTCAGCAATGATGTCTTTCAATTCCTTTATTGCCTCGTATTCTTGAGGTAAAACTTTTTTAAGACATTCTTTGACTGCAAAATAGGCTCCTTTTTCACTGCCCGGCAATCTTTCTCTCAGGATTTTTTTGGCCAGCTTGATATCGTGTTTCAACATTCCCCTGATGGAAGGTATATCGTGCCAATCTCCTTCCACTGCCAATGTTTTAATTTTAGATCCATCATCCTGAATGGTGGGCTCCAAATCGATCAGATTCTTTCCTTTGGCTGTGATCTGTCCTTTTATTTGATTGTAAAATCCTTCGGGTAAGTTCCATATCTCAGGATCTTCGTCCATTTCATTATTGATCAGGAAAACTTCAAGGCCTTTTTCATGTACCCTGTAAATTAAAACCCTGACTGAATCTAGAACGCTCATTGATAGCAATTAAATGTATACAAATGTAATGAAAATCCCAAAAGTAACATGGATTTGAGGCAAAAGTTTTGGAATCGCTGGGTTGGATAATTATTTGTATGCTGCAGTGTGTATCTTAGCGGCACAATAAAATCAAATGTCTTTACATAGATCTCATCTTCACTTCAGAGGTGAAAAAGCGTTTTATTCCGGTAAGGTCAGAGATGTTTATTACCTCGACCAGCTGGTAGTCATGGTAGTATCCGACCGAATATCAGCCTTTGACCATGTGCTACCCAGACCCATTCCTTTTAAAGGCCAGGTTTTGAATCAAATAGCCCTGCACTTCCTGAAAGCCAGTAGGGAATTGGTTCCCAATTGGTTGATAGCCAGTCCGGATCCGAATGTTTCTGTAGGTTACCAATGTGAACCTGTAAAAGTAGAAATGGTCGTCAGGGGTTATTTGGCGGGACATGCCTGGAGAACTTATCAAAAAGGAGGAAGATGGCTATGCGGCGTAGAATTACCGGAAGGCTTGAAACAACACGATCCGCTCCCTCATCCCATCATTACGCCTACAACAAAAGCAAGCGAGGGACACGATGAAGATATCTCAGCTGAAGAAATCCTTGCGAGAGGTATCGTAGATAGCGAAACCTGGCAGAAGATGTGCAATTATGCGCTGAAACTCTTTCAATTTGGGCAAGAGATGGCTGCAGAGAGAGGTCTCATACTGGTGGATACCAAATATGAATTTGGCATGTACAACGGAGAATTGCTGCTGATTGATGAGATCCATACTCCGGACAGTTCGAGGTATTATTATAAAGACGGATATGAAGAGCGGCAGATCGGTGGTGAGCCCCAAAAACAACTTTCCAAGGAATTCGTAAGAGAGTGGCTGATGGAAAGAGGATTTCAGGGAAAAGATGGAGAAGTCATGCCTGAGATGCCGGATTCTTTTGTAACCGAAGTATCCGATAGGTATATTGAACTTTATGAACTTATAACCGGAAAAACCTTCGTAAGGGAACCACAAGACAATCTTACCGAAAGGATAGAACACAATGTGAATACATTTTTGGAGAACTATGTTTCCGGATGAATATAGTGGTTGTTGACAGCGGCAGCACAAAAGCGGATTGGATCATTTATGAAAATGGTGCCACCCACTTGATCACAACACCCGGCATCAATCCGAGCACAGGGTCGGGAATGGACCAACATTTGCCCTCTTCTCTTGCGGAGTACCTTGTGAGAGCAGATCAGATTCACTTTTATGCGGCAGGAGGCAGTGGTACTATTGCCAAAGAGCGAATGGAGCTTTTTTTCGAACCCTATCTAAAGAACACCAAGACCCAACTTTGGATAGAAAGTGACATGTTGGCTGCAGCCCGTGCGGCATCAGGGCAAAAACCGGCCATCGTTTGCATTTTGGGAACAGGGTCAAATTCCTGTCTTTACGACGGTGAAAAAATTACAGATCAGATACCTTCATTGGGCTACCTTCTCAGCGATGAAGGCAGTGGCAATCATATTGGCAAATTGTTGTTGACTTCTTATTTCTACCGGGAAATGACAGAAGAAGACGCCCTCCTTTTCCAAAGCAGGTTTGCCGTGATGCGGGAGGAGGTACTGGGGCATTTATACACCGAAAATGGAGTTTCCGCGTATCTGGCTGAATTTTCGACATTCTTGAATTACTGTTCTAATTCTTTGAAAAACAAAGTTTTGGAAAAAGCTTTTTCACAATTCATAGAAACCCGAATACTTAAATACAACGAATTTTCTAAATTTGATCTTTATTTTGCCGGTTCAATTGCGTACATATATCAGGATGTTTTGTCAGGTATATGTAAAAAATACAACCTCTCCATAGCAGGTATTGTGAGAAAACCAATTGAATCGCTAATGCAATATCATTTATCAAGAGAATTAAAATGAATACAAAAATCAAAAGAATCGCTGTTTTTACCAGTGGAGGAGATTCACCGGGTATGAACGCTGCCATCAGGGCAGTAACGAGAACTGCCATTTATCACGATCTCCATGTCTACGGTGTTATTGGAGGGTATGAAGGCATGATCAATGGCAATATTCAGCGTTTAGAAAAAAAGGATGTGGCCAACATCATGCAAAGAGGGGGTACCATTCTGAAAACAGCCCGTAGCAAAGAATTTATGGAACTTGAAGGGCGCAAAAAAGCCTATGAAACCCTTATGGCGCATGACATCGATGGTTGTATTGCCATTGGTGGAAACGGAACTTATACCGGTGCCCTCAAATTTGGACAGGAATTTAATGTGCCCATAATTGGCTTACCCGGAACCATCGATAATGACATTTTTGGGACCGATTATACCATAGGGTTTGATACAGCTGTAAATACTGCCATTGAAGCCGTTGATAAAATCAGAGATACAGCCGATTCCCACGACCGCTTGTTCTTTATTGAAGTCATGGGTCGTCATTCCGGATACATTGCATTGCACACCGGGATTGGCAGTGGAGCGGGCAGCGTATTTTTGCCAGAGTCAGAGACCAACATTGATCTGTTCACCCAAAACCTTCAAAGATCAGCGAGGCGTCAAAAACTTTTTAACCTGGTCATTGTGGCAGAAGGCAATAAGAGCGGAGATGCAGTAACATTGGCCAATCGGGTAAGAGAAATCGCCCCGGAATTTGACACCAAGGTCACCATTATTGGCCACCTGCAAAGAGGAGGATCGCCTTCCTGTTTTGACAGGGTGCTTGCCAGCAGACTCGGCTACCACGCAGTCGAATCGCTGCTATCAGGAAAAGGAGGCATTGCATTGGGTGTTATCAACGACAAAATTTACCAAACCTCATTTGAAGAAGCCATTACCAAAAGTAAGCCACTAAATACAGATTTGCTGAAAATGGTTGAAATCCTGGCACTATAAAATGGAACACCTGCTGATTAAAAGCCTTTTCAATAAGTTTGAGCTGTGGAAAGCTGATCAATCAGCATTGCTTTTAACCATGGTACGCCCTAAGTGGTACGCAAGGACTATGGTTTTCGATTGGAAGGGTGATTCCTATAAAATTGAAGCCAAAAGTCTGACCGGCTTTAAAAATATAATGCTTCAAAACGGCAGGGAAAAAGGAGAATTGGAAATGGAATGGAAATCCACTTTTACTTTGCGGTTGGAAGATGAAACAGGTATGACGAAGTACTTTACCTTTAAAAAGAAAAGTACGTTTGGAAGGAGTTATCAACTCACTGATTTTCAATTACAACCCATTTTGGAAATCACACCATTTTGGAATTGGAAAGGATTCAGACTGGAATTCAAAGTTGATGTTTTTGACGTATCTGATACAGAGGCCAAACACCTGAATATAATACCTGCCATCTGTTGTGTTTTTTGGTGCACCCGACAAATAATGAGATCGAAGAACAATTGATTTCTGAATCACAGATCAAAATTTGGTGAATTTAAAATTTGGCCTATCTTTGGTTATCCGTCTGTGGTTTTATCCCATAGATTGACTTGATTTACAACTAACTAACTAAAAAACACTATATGTCTGCAGGTAAAGAAAACTGGGGATCCAGAATTGGTTTGATCCTGGCCATGGCTGGAAATGCTGTAGGTTTGGGAAATTTTCTGAGATTTCCTGCGCAAGCTATCCAAAACGGTGGTGGTGCTTTTATCATTCCCTATCTTGTTTGTTTTTTGTTGATGGGTATCCCCTTGTTATATATCGAATGGAGTATGGGAAGATTTGGTGGTAAATACAACCAACACAGCACACCCTTCATTTTGGATGCCATGGGCAATAAACAAACCATCTGGAAGTATTTTGGTGTGTTTGGTATCTTTACGAATATAGCCGTAGCTGCTTACTATTGTTATTTGGAGTCCTGGACCATGTCATGGGCCTATCACTCTATATTGGGTGATTTCAATGGCATGTCACAAGCCGGTGTTCAAAATTTTTTCAACAGTTACATTGATTTATCTTCAGCAGAGCCCATTATTTTTTGGGTAATTTGCTTACTGCTCAACACCTATATTTTATCCAGAGGATTGAGTGGTGGAGTGGAAATTGCGGCAAAGGTAGGAATGCCATTATTGATTTTATTTGGCATGTTTCTGGCTTACAAAGGTTACACCACAACTGCTGGAGTTAATGGCGCCATTAATGACGGAACGGTGGGACTCAACTTCTTGTGGACTCCCGACTTTAGTTCTATCTGGAGCCCCAAAGTTTGGCTGGCAGCAGCTGGACAAATCTTTTTCACATTGTCTGTAGGCATGGGAACCATACATTGTTATGCGTCTTACATGAAGGAAAATGAAGATGTGGCACTGAACTCAATGAGTGCCGGCTGGATGAATGAGTTTGTCGAAGTTGTATTGGGGGGAGCCATTGTAATTCCTATTGCGGTTGGTTACCTGGGTATTGACAAAGTAAAAGAAATGGGCAGTTTTGCCATGGGTTTCATCACCTTACCCTACCTCTTCTCACAATGGGGAGATTTCCTTTCCCGGCTTTCAGGGTTCATGTGGTTTATTTTGTTGTTTTTTGCGGGCATCACATCCAGTCTAGCCATGGGCACGCCTATGATGGGATTCCTAAAAGATAATTTTAAGTGGAATCACAACAAAGCTGCCTGGGCTTTTGGGGCTTGTGTACTTGTCTTAGGAATACCAACCGTTATGTCGCAGAAAGGGTTTGAAGAGTACGATTACTGGGCAGGTACAGTTTCTTTGGTGGTATTTGCATTAGCTGAGGTTATCTTATTTGCCTGGATTTTTGGTATGACCAAAGGGTGGGAAGAAATTACCAGAGGTGCCGACATTTCTGTGCCTGTTATTTTCAAACCTATTATCAAATATATTACCCCGGCTTTTTTACTTGCTGTTTTCATAGGTAGCATTCCGAATATTGTTGAAAACATATCAAAAGAAACGGATGTTTGGGGCTGGATTGCACGTTTTACACTTATATCGTTATTCATTGTAATTTCGTTGTTGGTAAGGCAAGCAGATAAAATGTTAAAAACCATAAAATAAAGACATAATGAACAGTTCAGCTTTGGTTGTATTTGTTTTGTCACAGGCAACCGTCATAGGCTTTACACTTTACTTCTTTTATAAAGTATTGGGTAGCCACAACATTCAAAAACACGATGACCACAACCCAAAGACCTACGATGTGACTTAATCTATTTTTGAGTGTTTATTAAAGATCTTAAATAATCTACATATTAAATAATTTATACATATCTTTGCCTTTTTCGGGGTAATGGAATTTATTTAATATTATTTTAGGATTTTTTTCGTTATCTCATTCGTTGAGACTTTAAAATTATCAGGATATGTATGCTCATGCCATAGAAAAGAAAAATAAAAACAAGGGCAGGCAAATAAGTATTGCGGTACATTTGCTTTTGCTGCTTATTGCTTTTCTCTATTACTTTCAGGTAGAAGTCAAAGATCCTGACCCTGAGAAACCTTACAGAGTAATGGTAGACTTCGATTTTAAAGAAAGTTCATTGAGCACCTATGCCCATGCCGATGTGGGTGAATCCAGACCGAAAAATACTGAAGTTCAAAAAGTAGAAGTCAACGATCCCAAGCCACCTACAGATGAAAATACAGAAGAAGTTACGCCACAACCAGTGCCCATACCTGCTACTCCAACTCCACCAGTAGTCACAAAAACCACTGTGGAGGAATCTCCGGTAAAAATCGATGAGAGTCCGATTGAAATAGAAAGGCCATCAAAAGAAGAGGTTCCAGTACCCAAGCCAAAAACAGAGCCCAGTAAACCCACCAGTACGCCATCCAAGTCCGGCAGTGGCACAGTAGGAAGCCCAACAGGAACCAGCAACAAACCTCAATCCAATACCGATGGCAGTGGTCAGGGTAAAGCCAATTCAGGCACAGGAAGAGGGAGCGACAGCGGTCCGGATGTAACCTCCGGCGTTGGCAATTCAAGTGACGGTACAGGAGAATATGATGGCAGTGGCAACGGTATTTTTAATAGAAAAGTGATTTACCGAAATGTCTCAGCACTTCCCATGACAAAAAGTGGAAAAGTAGTAGTTAAGACCTGTATCAACAGGATGGGAAGTATTACTTTTACGGAGATCTTACCGGAAACCACCATTAAAGACAGGGCTATTTTGAAAAAAACACTTACCGCGGTAAAGGGTTACAAATATCAACCTGATCCTAAGGCGCCAAAAGAGCAATGTGGTAAACTCACGGTTACGCTTGATATTGAAGCGCTAAGGGGAAAATAAGCCTGGAAGAAAATTGGTAAGATCCATTCAATAATCCTAAATTTAATTCCATAAAAAGAGGGATGGATCTGAGTGAAATTTTATACCATTATGGAGAGGACAGAGAATTGTATTTCAACGCCATGTCTCCACCCATTGTGCAAACCAGCAACTTTGTCTTCAAAGACATTGATGACCTGAAAAATAAGATGGCTGACGAGTATGCGCATCACGTGTATACCAGGGGGAATAATCCTACCGTAACCATTCTTCGAAAAAAAATTGCTGCTCTGGAAGGAACAGAAGAGTGCCTTGTAGTGAGCAGTGGTGCTACGGCCATGGCTGCCAGTGTGATTGCCAATGTAAGTGCAGGTGACCACGTATTGTGTGTGCTCAAGCCCTATTCCTGGACACAAAAACTGGTCTCCAAATTTTTGACTCGTTTTGGTGTCGAATACCATTTTGTCGATGCGCGCGATGTTGAAGAAATCAAACAGCATATCCAGCCCAATACTAAAGTATTAATTCTTGAGAGTCCCAATACTTTGACTTTCGAAATTCAGGACTTACAAGCTTGTGCCAAACTGGCTAAAGAACATGGCATTGTTACCATAATCGACAACAGCCATTGTTCTCCTTTGTATCAAAACCCTGCCAAATGGGGCATCGATATTGTCGTTCATACGGCTACCAAATACATCAACGGACACAGTGATGTGGTAATGGGTGTAATTTGTGGCTGCGAAAGTATGATGCGCAAAATATTCGTATCTGAATTCATGACACTGGGTCTCAATGTATCCCCTCATGATGCATTTCTGGCATTAAGAGGCTTGCGAACTCTACCCATGCGTCTTGATCGCAGTAACCAAAACGCGGCCAAACTGGTTGCATTTCTCAAAGGGCACTCAAAAGTTCAAAAGATCTACTACCCTTTCCTTCCCGAAAATGAGCAATATGCCCTTGCTGTTTCTCAAATGAAAGGAGCCGGCGGCTTGTTGAGTATCGAGCTGGACACTCCCAGTAAAAAGGCAGTCAATGATTTTGTAAATGCGCTGGATAAGTTTTTACTGGCTGTCTCCTGGGGAGGGTACGAATCATTAAAAATGCCCACACTCGCCTTTTATGATATAGCTGGCCAGCCTGACCCGCCATTGCCATTCCAATTGGTGAGGCTGTACGCAGGCCTCGAAGAAGCAGATTTTTTGATCGACAACCTTGACAAAGCGCTGAAAGTATTATAACTTTCAATTTTAAATTACCCGATATGAAAAATTTTATCCTGGCAGTTCTCTGCCATTGGTGCTTCCATTTGCACAGTCAATCTGAATCCTTTTATAGTGGCAGTGTACTTGCCAAAACGCTGGGATATCAATCAACACAATTCATTGGCCTGGATGCCATTTACCAAAATCCTGCAGGGCTGTCTGCCGGCAAACCATCGACCGGCATTGACATTGGGGCGGCACAAATGAATGGCATAAACCAACTTATCCAACCTTCAATAGGTATTTTTCACTTAAAACAAAAGAATGCATTTGGGATCCATCTGAGTCGCCTTGGAAACGCAGAATATGCCGTTACAGAAGGCGGCCTGGTGTATAGCCGACAACTTCACCCTCAACTTTGGGCGGGGATGAGATTTAGGGTTAAAAATCTACAGATACAGGGATATGGATCTAACCTGTGGCCGGGAATAGATTTGGGATTGCGCTGTAAAATAAACCAAAGTTCAAGTTGGGCCATCTATATTTCGAAGTACATGTTGGGGAAAGAAAGTGCTTTGTTTAAAGACCAAAGCCGGATAGCCATCGGATATCAGTATTCAGTGAATCCCAAGGTGCAACTGCTAACTGAAATAGAAAAAATTCAACACAGAAACATCAATTTAAAATTGGGTTGGCTATACCAACCTGTTGCTAACTTTGAAATTCGGGCGGGTACTGAATTGTTTCGTAAAATCATGGCAGTCGGCTTTGGGTGGAACTATAAAAAGCAAAAAATAATCGTTGGATACGAATGGCATACATCATTAGGTGGAGCCTATTCTATGACTGTGCAATGGCAGAAATAAAAAAGGCGGACAACAGCCCGCCTCTTCATTAGTGATTTTGTTTTATTTGCCCTTCTGCTGGGCAGCTTCAATTTTGGCTTTATATTCACCAGCTTTATCCATCTTGCCTTTTCTTGCGTAGATTTCTTTGAGGGCGATCATGGTATTAAGATCGTTTGGATCCAGTTCTTCCGCTTTTTGGAAGAAAGGGAGACCTTGTTCAAAGATGCCTTCCATTTCTGTTTTAATGGCATTGTACTTTTTGGTACCTGCAGCAGAAAAATCATTAGACAATTTATTCAATTCAGCAGTCATAGAAGCTGCTTTGTTGTAATAAAGAGCACCAATGCTGTAAGTAGCGTCGAAATTTTTAGGATCCTTGGCCAAAGCCTGGTTGTAATAATCGTAAGCCAGGTCAAAATATTCTTTGGATTTTGCTGCATTGCCTGCTTCTCTTTCTTTAGTAACCAACTGATCGTACACATTTCCCAGTGTGGTATAAACAGAAACATTATCCGGTTCTTTCTGAATGGCCATCTTCAATTTGTCTACCAGAAGATCCAGCTTACCGCTGCTCAGGTAGAAATTGATTTCAGCAAATAAAAGGCCTGACTCATCAGGGAATTTTTTCCTGCCTTCTTCCAAAATGGTCATAGCACCTGTTTCATCCGATTTTACCTTAATGTTGAAAATGGCTTCATACACCAGGGACTTGTCGGTTCCTGCCGCATACATTTCCATTAACAAAGGCAACAAAACGGCATCATCTGCGTGACCATAATAACCGGACACCACATTGTAATACTGAATGTCTGTTTTCAATTGAGGATCATCCAACCTGGATTTACCGCCATTGTCTTTGATGATTTTGGATACTTGAAGGTAAGTGTTGAAGTTGCTGAATGCCGTCATGTATTCTCCGGCTTGAAAAGCACCAATTCCTGCATTGCTAAGAAGCCCTTCTGATTCTTCCAACCCTTTCACCGCATCTTTGGTTTGTCCTTTTTTAACCGCCAATTCCATTGCTTTTTTGTAAGCTGAAACGGCTTCCATCCCTGCATTAGGCGTTTTTACCTTATAATTTGGATTGAGAATTAACTGATTGGTTTCAGCATTGCCAATTGAATTGAAAATTTCACCTCTGATGATCCAGGATTCAGGATCGGATTTTACCATGTCATCCTGGAACGCTGTATTCATGGCAGCAAGCGCTTCATCCAATTTGCTTAAATTGTTGATGGGATCCTGGTAGTATTTAGCCAGATCCTTAGAAGCATTTTTTAATGTCTTTTTCGCATCTTGGCCCCAGGTTGTACCCACTGTTAAGCAGATGGCGAAAACAAAAAAAAGCAGTTTTTTCATTTTTTTAGTTTGACTTTATAAAATATTAAATAAAACAAAGACGGCCAGCCGAGAGAATAACTATTATAAAAAAGTTAAAATTAATACTTCTCAGTTCGACTGCATACGTTGCCTTATTCAGTTGCAAAAATAATAATTTCAAATCTATTCCTCCTCCCCTAGATCTAAATCATCGATGGGAAGATCTGCATCATTTTCTGGCAGCATGGGCTCCTGGATGGTAATTTCATCGGTCTCTTCTCCTGTATTTTTCACAACTGCAATGTCTGCAATGCTGTCGTTTTCATCCAACCGGATGATTTTGACCCCTTGAGTAGCTCTTCCGGCCACCCGCATACTACCGGCAGCCATTCGGATCATTATGCCTAAAGAGGTGGAAATCAGCAAATCGTCATCTTCATGAACCACTTTTATTGCGACAATTTTACCGGTTTTGTCTGTAACCTGGAGGGTTTTAACTCCTTTACCCTTCCTTTTGGTAACCCGGTAATCATCCAGCTGAGAACGTTTGCCATTGCCTTTTTCTGAAGCGACAAAAATAGTGGTTGTAGGATCTTCCGGATCGACAGTTACCATGCCCACAACCTGGTCTTCCGGATCATTATCGAGTTTCATACCCCCTACTCCGGCAGCTGTTCTTCCCATTTCTCTGACATCTTTTTCAGAGAAACGGATAGCCCTGCCATTTCTATTGGCTAAAACGATTTCATTTTTACCATTAGTGAGTCTTACTTCGATCAGCTGGTCTCCTTCGTTGATGGTGATAGCGTTGATTCCTGAAGCTCTAGGTCTTGAAAATGCCTCCAGTACGGTTTTCTTGATAATGCCCATTTTTGTACAGAATATCAGGAAGTGACTGTTGAGGAAGTCCTTATTTTCCAAATCTTCAATTAAGATATAGGCTCTGATTTTGTCATCGGCCGGAATCTGTATGATGTTCTGGATGGCTTTTCCAAGGGATGTTTTATTAGCTTCCGGAATATCAAACACCCTCAACCAATAGCATCTACCTTTTTCAGTGAAAACGAGCATATGGTTGTGGTTGTGGCCAATTAACAGGTGCTCTACATAGTCTTCATCTTTGGTTTTACTGCCTCTTGAGCCTCGCCCACCCCTGCTTTGTTGCTTGTATTCAATCAGTCGGGTTCTTTTTATATAACCACTGTGCGAAATGGTGATGGCAACCTGGTCATTGGGGATCAGATCCTCAATAGAAATCTCGTCATCAGAGTAATTGATTTCTGTTCTTCGGGCATCACCGTATCTTGCTTTAACATCGGCAAGTTCCGTTCTTACGATATCTTTTTGTAGTTCTTCACTGGCAAGCACCGCTCTGTAGTGTTCGATGATCTTGAGCAATTCGTTGTATTCGTGCTGCAGCTTCTCTACCTCCAGACTCACCAATCTCTGAAGTCTCATGTCGAGAATGGCTTTGGCCTGGATTTCTGAAAGCTCAAAATTGGCGACCAATTTTTCTTTGGCTTCATCCACCGTGGCGGAAGATCTGATGATGGCGATTACCTCATCGATGTGTGCAAGTGCGATCAGCAAGCCTTCCAGAATGTGGGCTCTTTCTTCGGCTTTTTTAAGTTCATACTGGGTTCTTCGTACAATTACCTCAATCCGGAATTTGATGAACTCATCTATCATCTGACGAATGTTCAACATCCTGGGTCTGCCATTGACCAAAGCAATGTTGTTGACACCATAAGAAGTCTGAAGAGGGGTAAATTTGTAAAGCTTTGAAAGTACCACAGAGCCCATAGCGTCTTTTTTGATTTCTACGACTATGCGCAGACCATTGCGGTCCGATTCGTCTCTGATGGTGCTGATGCCGGTTATTTTTTCATCTACCATCATTTCGGCAATTTTCTCTACCAGACTGGCTTTATTCACCTGGTAAGGAATTTCTGTAATGATGATGGTCTCTCTGCCTGCGTTATCGGATTCAATATGGGCTTTTCCGCGCACTACAACCCTGCCACGACCTGTATGGAATGCCTCTTTCACGCCGGACATACCATAGATGATACCCCCGGTTGGGAAATCAGGAGCTTTTATGTGCGTGATGATTTCATCGATTGAGATTTCCGGGTTGTTGAGTGTGGCAGTAATGCCATCGATAACTTCAGAAAGGTTATGAGGCAACATATTGGTTGCCATACCGACAGCAATTCCGGATGCGCCGTTGATGATGAGGTTGGGAATTCTTGTGGGGAGGACAGTGGGTTCTGTCAGCGAATCGTCAAAATTGTTGGCAAAGTCTACTGTTTCTTTATCCAGATCGTCCAGCATTTCGTCTGAGATCCTTTCAAGTCTTGCTTCGGTGTAACGCATGGCAGCAGGACTGTCGCCATCCATGGAGCCAAAATTGCCTTGCCCGTCAACCAATTTGTATCGCAGTGACCAGGCTTGAGCCATCCTCACCATGGTATCATACACAGAGCTATCTCCATGGGGGTGGTATTTACCCAGTACCTCTCCCACTATCCTGGCAGATTTTTTATGCGCCTTGTTGTAACTAACGCCGAGTTCGGACATACCATAGAGAACCCTACGGTGTACCGGCTTCAAACCATCTCTAACATCGGGAAGCGCTCTGGCAACGATTACGGACATAGAATAATCTATGTAGGCCGTTTTCATTTCGTCCTCGATATTTATCGTTATAATTTTCTGATTATCTGACATTTATATTCTCAAATAGGTTTTGATATAATAAGATGCAAATGTAAGAATTTAAAGCCACAAAACCATGTATTTTTCGATATATATTAAAAAAAACCTAATGAAAAAATAGCGAAATAACTAGTTGTTTTTCAATGAATAATACATATAAATAACCACGAAGGACATAGGATTCACACAAAAGAATCCGGCGGGGTATTTAATTGCTTAAATTTGATTTTTCATAACTATGATTTCCGTTTTAATTCCCATTTTTAATCAAAGTGTAGTTTCTCTGATAAGGGAAATTTCCGATCAGCTATCGAAGCTTAGGATCGATTTTGAAATCATAGCCCTTGATGATGGAAGTGATCTTCGATTTCATGACCTAAATGCCCCTATTCAAGACTTTAGCGGGGTAAAATATATACTACAGGGGTATAACATAGGCAGAGCAGCCATTCGCAACCGCCTTGCTGAGATGGCACAGTATGAAAATTTAATATTCCTGGATTGTGACAGCGAAATCAGAAATCCGGCGTTTATTGCCACCTATATGTCCTATGTGCATAGTGATGTGGTATATGGAGGAACACACTACGAGGATAAAAAAAATGCACCAGAAACGAATTTACACGCCAAATTTGGCAAGCTCAGAGAAGCTTTACCGGCTGAAATAAGGAATGAAAATGGTTGGATGACATTCAAAACCAACAATTTCATGATAAAAAAGTCGATTTTAAAGGCACTTCCCTTTGATGTTGAGATTACGCGTTACGGCTATGAGGACGTAGTCTTGGCAGAGGGCTTAAAAGAAAAAGGTATAAAAATCACGCACATAGATAACCCGGTAACGCATCACGGGTTGGAAACAAATGAAAGATTTTTATCTAAAACCGAAGAGAGTCTAACCAATCTCGTGGAGCTGGTAAATCAGGGAAAAATAAGGGATACCAGGCTACTTGTATTTTATAACAAGGTGCGATGGCTCATGCATGCACCCGGAATGGATTGGGTGGTTTTGTGGGCAACAAGGAGGCTGCGCAAAATAATGATCAGCAGTGGTGGCAATTTGTGGCAATTTGACCTTTGGAAGCTAATGGTGTACCACCAAAAAACAAAAAGCCTGCCTAAAATTCGTTAATTTCAGACAGGCGGCTCCCATTTACAAATAAAAATACAGTTTATCTTTTCGATTTGCAGTACGGTCTGCAAACATAAAAATATTTTTCGTTTTGATGCATAAAGCAAATAAATGTCATAACTCAATCAGTAAATTCCATATCTCCAAGACACTTTTTTGTTTGGGAACCATCGTCAGAATTACATTTCCTGATGATTTATATGAGGTCTCTCCGTACAAAAACTGACCATCCTGATCAGAAAGTGTTACAACTTTTACAAAACTTCCCCTTGCTACTTCTTTAGAACAAAATTTACCATTCTCAAAGTTCAGTGTTTTTACCAATTTTTCATTGGGTAACACTACATAGGCAATGGTATTTTTTGGACTGTAATTCTCAGGTAAGTTCACACACAATTCAATTAAATCAGATTTGGCCTTTGCAAAACCTATTAGATAGTCCCCTGTTTGTTTCACAGTGGTTTTATACCCTATCCCAAATATTGTACCATTTTCTGCCGGTAGATCCCAACTTCCTGAAACAAAGTCACCAATATTCTGCTCATCAATGACCTGTGTCCAGTTTTCTGTTGTCCATCGATACAGTTTTGTGGTGTTAACGTCGCTTTGATCTACATAAGGAACATAGACCACAATTCCTTTAGATGCCGGGTTGATGGACAATTCCGCGTTTCCTTGCTTGAACCTCAATGATAAGGAAAACAATTTGCTGATATCTTCCTGGGCACTTTTTAAAGGACGTCCTGTGGCAAGTTCCAAAGCAAAGCCTTTATCGATGTAGTATTCGGCTATTACAGATCCTGTAACCACCTTTCCTGTGGCATCCAATAGCGAGCCGGCCGGTACTTCTACAATCGCTTTTTCATTGGTTACCAGAAAAGCATCTTTGTTGGCGTCGAACAAAGTACTGATTTTATTGGCGTCCAATTTATCCAATAAATTATTTATATCTCCAATCTCATTATTGGGAATAAACTCTTCTGTGCTTTTAAAGCAAGACACCAGTGAAAAAACATAAAGAATAAGAAACAATCTCATTGATCGCATAATGCAAATTAAATTTTGTATCTAAAAGCAGCCGCCACACTTGCTACCCAATACTTTTGGTCGATCGGATGTGTGACCCTTGAAACAGAACTTGTCATAACCCTGGCATTGGGTTCAATAGAGATTTGAATGTTTTTGGTCAATTGATAATTGATACCAATACCTCCATAAAAGCTCAATCCCACATTGTTTTTGTAAATATTTTGATCCTGAAGATTCCAAATTTCATTGCCCGCTGAGTTCAGTATTTTACCGGATTGAACCAAACTCAGGTTAATGAGCGGACCACAAACCAAATTATAAGACAATCTTCTTCTACCGGGTATTGTGTACTGAACTAAAACCGGAATATCAACCATTGAGATTTTATTGAAATTGGTTACCGTATTGGTTCCCGGAATGGACACATTTTCGGTTGTTTTGATGGAGTCAACAACATTGAATTGATCGTCGTAAATATATTTGATAATGGTGATGGTTTTTACCTGAACTGAATTGGGATCGGTATAACTAAACTTCTCGTTGATGCTGGAATAGTTTACCCCTGTTTTGAGTGCAATGCCATTGTTCCAACCAATACCTACTCTGAAGCCGGCGGAATACGACAAGTAAGAATTTTCTGTATTTTCTCTTAATGTCTGGTATGCCAGGTATTCAGGAGACTTGGCAGTGAGTGAACGGAAGGCATAATCGTTGGAAAAATACAACTCAAAAAAGGTGAGGTTATCTTTTCTTACGAAGGTAGGACATTGTAAAACAGAATGTCTTTTCATAGAAGTATTGATAGATTCAATGACATCACTTTGATCTGTGCCAAAAACCCTTAAGAAACTAGCTATGACAGGAGCATTGTTTTTCTCTCCTCTTCTGGTCAATTTCTGTGCACTGTTGGTGACCTCTTCTTCAGGATTTGAAACCATGTGGCTTGCAGGTGCGGCAGTTTCAATTTCCGAATTTGTGGTCCGGGCTTGATCAGCCGATATTTCAATATTTTGTTTGGTAGTGTTAGGCTTCTGTTTGGCATGTGAATTATCCGCTACGACCTGATTATTTGTCTGGAAGGACTTAGGTTTGTTATCCTGAGCAACCGCGCTGATGTTGTCGGATTGGCCGGTAGTATAAAGCTGAGCCTGGGTGCCGGTTGATGAAGCCGAGGAAAATGATGTAGCTTCAGAATTTTCAGTTACAACAGCCAGTACCTCACGGTCAGTGCCTGTGGATTTTTTTGTAGCGGCATTTGTATCGCTGTTATAGAAAAAAACTGCCAGGGCACCTGTTGCAATAAATACAATGGTTACCATCATCCAAACAGGATACACCTTCCTTTTCTTTTCGGG
>CALJKQ010000218.1 GCA_937973565.1 uncultured Saprospiraceae bacterium
AGATCATCGATACCCCGGGCATCAAAACCCTGGCTTTTAACCATTTCGAGGTAATGGATGTAGCCCACAACTTCAGAGAAATGTTTGCCCTGTCAAAAGATTGCAAATTTGCCGACTGCACCCACCGCAACGAGCCCAATTGTGCAGTCAAAAATGCCCTCAAAGAAGGGTGGATCAGCGAACACCGCTATCAAAACTATCTAAACCTGGTCGCAGAAGTGGAAGATCAGAATTATTGGGAACGACACAACCATATGTAGCCATGAAATCCATACAACACAAACCCTACCTCTCCCGAAGAGAAAAAAACCAGCAAAGGTCGTTTCAGTTTAAAGTATTGCTCGCCGGACTGGCCTTGTGCGTTTTGGTCTACATACTCAGAAACTGGAACGACATCCTTACCTACCTCAAGACGTTTTTACCTTAATACAAAAGGTTTTATTAAGTTTTTTGGTCAAAAACCAAATTTTCTTTTACGGAATTGCGCAAAAACACAGTTTCTCAGTGTTTTTAACCTGTTTTTTTGCCATAATGCCAAATATTTAAATCATTTATTTAAATTGCGGGCAAATTAATCGATCAATTTAAAGCCATATGAATTTTTCAACAGCAGACTACACCATATTTATAATTTACATCATTGCCATGATTGGCTTTGGCGTCTACCTTGCTTTTAAGGAAAAAAACGACACCGCCGAATCTTATTTCCTGGCGAGTAAAACTTTACCCTGGTGGGCTATTGGAGGCTCACTCATTGCTTCCAATATTTCCGCAGAACAAATGATCGGCATGTCGGGCTCCGGCTATGCCATTGGCCTGGCCATCGCCTCCTACGAGTTTATGGCAGCTGCGACTCTTTTGGTAGTGGGCAAATTCCTTTTACCCGTCTTCCTGGAGCACAACATCCAGACCATGCCCCAGTTTCTGGAAAAGAGATTTGATGGCAGGGTTCGCACCGGACTGGCCATCTTTTGGGTCATTCTATTTATTTTTCTTAATGTGGGTACTCTCTTTTATTTTGGAAGTCTGGCTTTACACAATATTATAGGAATATCGCCATTTTATGCTGTATTGGGCCTCATGATTTATTCTGGTGTTTTATCAATTTTTGGTGGTCTTAAAGCTGTTGTATGGACAGATGTTATCCAAGTAATTATACTCATTCTTGGAGGAACAATCGCTTCTATTCTTGTTTTGAATGCTGTTTCAGAGGGTCAAGGTATAATTGCTGGAATGAAAGTATTATTTGAAAAAGCACCAGAGAAATTTAACATGATTTTTGAAAAAAGTGATACCTATTTTGATGTAAAAGAAGGTAAATTAAAATCGGCATACAATATTTTACCTGGTCTGAGTGTACTTTTTGGAGGTATGTGGATTGCCAATATTTATTACTGGGGATTTAACCAATACATCATCCAGAGAGCTCTCGCTGCCAAAGACATCAGAGAATCACAAAAGGGTGTTGTTACCGCTGCTATGATCAAAATGTTTGTTCCTTTTATTGTAGTTATACCAGGTATTGCCGCATATGTTTTACATGCAGACCTTAAATTGGCTGACGAGGCATATCCATGGGTAGTAAATAATTATGTAACAACAGGATTTAAGGGTGTAGTTGTAGCTGCCTTGGTAGCAGCCATCGGCTCATCCATTTGTTCAATGATCAATAGTGCTTCAACTATTTATACCTTAGATATCCACAATAAATTTTTTAATAAAAACGCTTCTGAAAGCAGTCAGGTTACAACTGGAAGATGGGCAGCTCTTGCGGCTTTAATTCTTGGCGCATTTATGGTTCCTGTTTATTCTAATACAGATCAGATTTTCAATGTAATTCAGGAGTATACCGGATTTATAAGCCCTGGCATCCTTGTGATTTTTCTATTCGGGTTGTATTGGAAAAGAACTACAACCAATGCTGCACTTTCAGTAGTTTTTCTATCAATTCCAATTTCTGCGTTCTTTTACACGTATGATATACCCTTTATTAATAGGATGGGGCTCAGCTTTTTAATCTTAAGTGTAATTATAATTGGCTATTCTTTATGGGATAGCAAAACTGATTCACCTAAGGCAATTCAATTAAGAAAAGGCATGTTTGATACCGACAAAACTTTCAATTTCTGGGCGTTGGTGGTAATTGCATTGCTGGTCTTGATTTATACTGTTTTCTATTAATTCCCCGGGTGTGGAAGGTCCCATAAAAAATTGGCATGTTGATAAAGACATCACCATAGCCAGGACCATCCAAACCGACGTTTATCACGATGAAAATACCTTCCGGCTCCTGCTGGAGAAAATCTTTGTTCCGTCCTGGCAATTCATTACGTCTTGTGATGAATTGCCGACACAGGAATCCATCTTTCCCTTTTCTTATTTACCTCCCCTGCTTGAAGAACCCATGGTGGCCGTCAGAGATGGGGACGACAAATTCTATGTCTTATCGAATGTCTGTACCCATCGGGGCAACTTGCTGGCCATGGAAAAATGCCACAGCAAACATGGGCTGATCTGCAAGTACCACGGCAGGAAATTTTCACTGCAGGGCAAAATGTTATTCATGCCGGAATTCAAAGAGGTAAAAGATTTTCCGGCTCCAACCGATGACCTGCCATCTTTTCCGGTTAAACACTGGGGCAATTGGCTGTTTACCAGTATGAGTGATTTTGCTTCCCCCTCCCCGGCATTTCAGTGGATGTCAGACCGGTTGGATTGGCTGCCCTACCATGCTTTCAAATACTTCCCTGAATACAACCAGGAATACTTCGTGGAAGCCAACTGGGCCCTCTATTGCGAAAATTACCTCGAAGGTTTTCACATCCCCTTTGTACATGCAGGACTCAATCAGGTATTGGATTTCGGCAGTTATGAAACCATTTGCAGGGAAGATGCCGTGCTCCAAATAGGCTATGCCAAAGGCGATGAGCTTTGCTTTGATTTACCCGCCGACCACATCGATGCCGGCAAAAAAGTGGCAGCCTATTATTACTTCGTCTTTCCCAATCTCATGTTTAATTTTTATCCGTGGGGGCTCTCCCTCAATATCGTCACCCCATTGAGTGTCAGCAAAACCAAGGTTACATTCAAATCCTTTATACTGGATGTTGACAAATTCAATCAGGGTGCCGGCAGCGATCTCAATACCGTCGAAATGGAGGATGAAGCCATCGTTGAAAATGTTCAAAAAGGCACTAAGTCAAGAGCATACAAACATGGCAGATACTCTGTTACACGCGAAACAGGTACCCATCATTTTCACCGTTTACTGGCAGCTGCGTTAAATGGCAGGAGCTAAACTCAGCCGACAAATCAACCTGATTTCTGCCATTGCGCTGGTAGTGGGCAGTGTCATTGGTTCCAGCATCTTTGCCAAACCTGCTGTGATGGCTCAGGTACTGCCGGACCCACTGTGGATCCTCGCAGTATGGTTGTTTGCCGGAGGCCTCAGTCTTATAGGTGCTATGATCAATGCAGAAATTGGTTCTATGTTTCCGGCTACAGGCGGTCAATTTGTGTACTTCAAAGAAATGTACGGACACCGCTTTGCCTTTGTGTATGGCTGGGCCGGACTGGCTGTGATCAACACCGCCGCTGTGTCAGCCATCGCCTTTGTGTTTGCGCAGTATTTTTCATTCTTTGTGGACCTGCCAAACTTTAGTGAAGAAATAGAAAAAGCATGGCACTTCTCCCTGCCCTTCATTGGCACCTTTTATCCATTGGAAAACATGGGCGTTAAATTGGTTGCCGTGATGAGTGTATTGGTGCTTACGGCTTTTAACCACTACAGTCTGAATTCCGGTAACAGGGTCCAGCTCTTTTTTACCTGGCTCAAGGTATTGTTGCTTATTGCCATCGTCTTGCTTATATTTTGTACCGGTACAGGAAAAATGGAAAACCTGGCTCCCACCGGTAGGGTCCACTTTGAATGGGCAACCTTGTTGCCCTTTGTAGCCGCCCTTTCAGGTGCCTTTGCAGCCTTCGATGGATGGAACAACCTGGGCTTTGTAGCAGGCGAACTCAAACATCCTGAAAAATCAATTCCCAAAGCACTCTGGCTGGGTTTGGTGATATGTTTTGTATTGTATGTATCCACCCACCTCGCCTTCTTTTTCAGCCTAGGGACAGATAAAGCTATGCAATCATCGCTGATAGCTACCGATGCAGTCGAGCAAGTATTGGGTAGCTACGGTGCAGCTGTCATTGCCTTCATGGTTATGATCTCCACTTTTGGTGCCGTCAACGGCAACACCCTCGCCAGTGCACGGGTTACCTTTTCCATGGGCGAAAACAAGGACTTTTTTCCCTGGACAGGCAAGGTACATCCTACACACCTCACCCCATCCAATGCACTGTGGCTCCATGCCGTCATCTCAATCCTGTATATCTTCAGCGGCTCCTTTGACATGCTGGCAGATCTCTTTGTCTTTGTCACGTGGATCTTCTACGGCTTTGGTGCCTATGGCCTTATTATACTCAGAAAAAAATACCCCCACGCCTCCCGACCCTATGCCATTAAGGCTTATCCCCTGCTACCCCTTGTATTTGTTTTTTTCTCCATCCTGTACGCCGTTATCACCATATACAACGATGTGATCGCCTACCAAAAAGGAGAATCTCCCGTAATAAAATCCTTCCTGGGCCTCTCCATCCTCATCTACGGCCTCATCCTCTACCAATGGAAGGCCAAAAAATGGGCATCTGCATAGCAGATGCCCATCGTAGGCATATCCCCCATTTTCATTATCTTTACATCCCTTATTCCCCATCCATGGACTTCAAACTCACATCCCACTATCAACCCACCGGCGACCAGCCCAATGCTATAAAACAATTGGTGGAAGGCATCAACCACAACGATAAATACCAGGTACTTTTGGGTGTTACCGGCTCAGGTAAGACCTTTACCATGGCCAATGTCATCGCCCAAACCAAAAGACCCACGCTTATCCTCACCCACAACAAGACGCTTACCGCTCAACTCTATGCAGAATTTACAGAATTCTTCCCTGAAAACGCCGTGGAATACTTTGTATCCTACTACGACTATTATCAACCCGAAGCTTACATCACCCACAATGATACCTACATAGAAAAAGACCTGTCGATCAATGAAGAAATCGATAAGCTCCGGTTGCGGGCTACCTCCTCTTTGCTATCGGGCAGAAGAGACATCATCATCGTATCGTCTGTCTCCTGTATCTATGGTATGGGCAATCCGGAAGACTACAAATCCGGTATCATCAGGTTGGAGAAGGGTCAGACCCTGAGTCGCAACTCATTATTGTACAAACTCAATGATTCACTGTACTCAAGGACTGAAACAGATTTTAAAAGAGCTACCTTCAGGGTAAAAGGAGATACGGTAGACATCAACCTGCCTTATGCCGAATATGGCTACCGCATCATTTTTTTCGGGGATGAAATCGAAACCATTGAAACCATCGAACCGGTATCCGGCAAGCGCATTGCCAGCCTCGATTATGCTGCCATATTTCCGGCCAATCTCTATGTAGCACCCAAAGACAGGTTGAAAGGCATCATCCGCATGATCGAAGATGAGCTTTATGAACACGAAAAATTCTTCACCAGCGAAGGTCGCTACATAGAAGCCAAACGCATCAAAGAGCGGGTCAATTTTGACCTGGAAATGATCCGTGAACTGGGCTACTGTTCAGGCATCGAAAACTATTCAAGATTTTTTGACGGCAGAAAAATGGGCACCCGTCCGTTTTGTCTACTCGATTACTTTCCCGACGACTACCTCATGATCATTGACGAAAGCCACGTTACCCTGCCCCAGGTAAGGGGTATGTGGGGTGGCGACAGAGCCCGAAAACTCAACCTCGTCAACTATGGTTTCAGACTGCCCTCAGCCCTGGATAACCGACCCCTCAACTTCGATGAATTTGAGTCGGTAGTAAACCAGGTCGTTTATGTCTCAGCCACGCCGGGTGATTTTGAATTGGAAAAAACTGAAGGAGTGGTCGTAGAACAAATCGTCAGACCTACAGGCCTCCTCGATCCACCCATCGATGTCAGACCCAGCCTCAACCAGATCGACGACCTCATCCACGAAATCCAAATGCGCATCGATGTGGGAGAAAGAACCCTGGTAACCACTCTGACCAAACGCATGGCCGAGGAACTGACCAAATACCTCACCAAACTCAACATCAAAGTACGATACATCCACTCTGAAGTGGATACCCTGGATCGGGTAGAAATAATCCGCGATCTTCGATTAGGCGTTTTTGATGTATTGGTCGGTGTCAACCTCCTGCGAGAAGGTCTCGACCTACCCGAAGTATCCCTGGTCGCTGTCCTGGACGCCGACAAAGAAGGCTTCCTGCGCAACAACCGATCCCTTACCCAAACCGCAGGTCGTGCCGCCAGAAACGCCAATGGCATGGTCATCTTCTATGCCGACAAAATCACAGACAGCATGCAGATGACCATCGATGAAACCAACCGCAGAAGGGCTAAACAAATAGAATACAACACCCTCAACAACATCACCCCAACCACCGTAGGCAAAACCAGAGAAGAAATCCTGGCCCAAAAATCCATCCTCGACATCAGAGGTGCCAAGTCCAAAGCCTACGTTGAACCCGAAATCGACACCATCGCCGCCGATCCTGTCATGCAATACATGAACAAAGACCAAATCCAAAAACTCATCCACGATACAGAAGCCAAAATGAAACAAGCCGCCAAAGACCTCGACTTTATCTCCGCCGCCCAATACCGTGATGAATTACTAGCCCTCAAAAAGAAAATATAACCAGGGCATAGGGATTAGGGGCTGCATCGTCACAACCTCTCCTGAACAGTCTTGCGTCTTGCGTTTTGGGCCACCATCTTCTTTGTTACCACCCAGTCGAGCCATGAGCCCGTCGAATGGCGCATTGCCCTAAGCAAAGCGTATTGCCCTGAGCGAAGCGTATTGACCTAAGCAAAGCGTATTGACCTAAGCAAAGCGTATTGACCTAAGCGAAGCGTATTGACCTAAGCAAAGCGTATTGACCTAAGCGAAGCGTATTGACCTAAG
>CALJKQ010000219.1 GCA_937973565.1 uncultured Saprospiraceae bacterium
TTAGATGGAATCATGCCATCGGTTTCGGTTTTTTGGTGCTGGCCGTTTTTTTTATTTTTAAGAAATAAGTAGACCTGATTGTTTCCTCATGAAGTCGGGTGATAGAGTCATCTGTAAGGAAACCCGTATATGATTTCAATACTGTTTGTTGCGCATTATTTATTCTCAAGTCTGAGCACCCCTCTGGGACAAACAGCACTGCAGATTCCGCAACCTACACAGGATGCGCGTTTGATGTCCTCTCCTTTTTGTGCATAAGATTTTACATCAATACCCATTTCACAATGGGTGCTGCAATTGCCACAACTTATGCATTGCCCGTGGTTGGTAGTTATCCTGAATTTAGAAAAATATTTTTGCCACAAGCCCAGATAGGCCGCCATCGGGCATCCAAAGCGGCACCATATTCTGGCACCGAAAAGGGGGTAAAAACCCACGCCAATGATGCCGGAAAAGATGGCACCAATAAATAGCCCGTAATAGTGCGCCAGGGTCTGACTTATACCCGATAAGACCTCGATGTATCGGGAGAGCAAGATGAGCAGGGTTGTGATCACGATCAAAGCCAGAACGCTATAGATGACCGCTCTTTCCCATTTCCAGGCTTGCTTCGACTTGTCGGACAGAGATCGCAAATGATCGCCGGCGGTTTCAGCCAGGCCGCCACAACCGCAGACCCACGAGCAGTACCACCGCTTGCCATAAAAATAAGTGAGAATCGGCGTAATTATTAAAAAACCCAAGGTCCCCCAAATCAAAACAATGATGCCGAAACGCCCTGATTCTATGAGGCTCGACACATTCCAATCAAAATAAAAGTAATACTGGAGGGGCCAGAAATTTTTGAAATCGACGGCAGGTTTGTTTAAGCTCTCCATTATTTGGGGAAGTATAAACGCAAAACAAAGTTGGAAAAACATAATGCTGATGGTTCTGAAGACCTGGTATCGATTGTGCCTGAATTTGTAAATAAATTTGATGCCTAAACTCAGGATGATCAGGGTGTACAGCACGCCGTAGACAAACCATTGGCTTGCTTTTTTCCCATTGATCGCAAAGCTTATGCTGTCATACAAACCGATCATTCCTGCATTAACTCCATCAGCGGTACCCAAGCCAAGCCACTCGGGTTGTAGATATAGGGCTATGTAAAACAAGGTTAACAATAAAGCCGCTGCCAGCTGCGATCTGCCTCTGCGCGGTTTTGCAGCCAGGTAAATGGGTTGGTGATTGCGCTCTCTTGCCTTTTCCGTTTTCAGGGCTGCTGCTGTCAATCCGCCAAAAAGAGCCATTAGCGATAAGGGCCCCCCCCATTCGGGCAAAAGCATTGGTAAATTAAACAAGGCCAGTAGCTGATAAGCCAGTCCTGCCCAAAACAGTATGTGGTACACCGATATATGGTTGGGTATATCTACGTGTGAGGTAAGGCTGAGACTCTTGTATTGCATATCGGCGGTTATGAGTATACAATTAAAGTTGAAGGTAAAATAAATGCTACCGGTAACTCAGATAAATTACTATACGTGAATGCCATTGCTCAACTTATTTTTAAAGTGAAGGGCTATCTCTTTCATGAAGTTTTTGCTAAACTCTGATTCAAAGTGTGCTGCGGGTAGTTGGTCGATAACCTCTTTTAAAGTATTCTTTTCCAGTAGCCACTTTTCACATTGTGCTTGTCGCAATCGCAATCCAATGGCGAGTATGCCTACGAGCCGATTGTCATCGTCTATGGCCAGTCTCAAGGATTTGTCGCCAGCCGGGTGTTGCCAATACAATGCATTTGACAGACCGGCGTTGTTTATTTCCATCACGCCATAAATTTGGTAATCCAAATCCAGGAATCTGGCAGAATTGTACCAAAGTCCCCTTTCAAAAGGCTTTGTTTCTCCGGCAATGTTTTTAGCGACCGCTTCTCCCATTTTTTTGGCCACATACCATACCGCTTCTGATTTTTTTATGCCGTTATCACTTCCTTGGAATTCAACACAGTCTCCGGCGGCATAAATGGATTCATCACTGGTTTTGAGATATTCATTTACTACGATACCTCTGTTTATGACAAGGCCACTCGAGCGCAAATCTCCGACATTGGGTTCTACACCAATGGCAATGCCCAGTGCATCACAGGGTACTATAGATCCTTGTGAAGTACCGATTGCACTGAGCTTTTGTTGTTCGAAATGAAGTGATGACAGCGTGGATTCTGTAATGAATTTTATACCTTTTTTACTTAAGTATTGTTGCACCATCTGAGATTCTGCAGGTGGCAGTCCCGAAGTCCAAAAGCATTTTTCCCTGATCAGCAGGGTCACATCAATGCCCCGACTGAGCCACATCTCGGCGAGTTCAATGCCGATCAGGCCGCCCCCAACGATCATGCCTTTTCGTATATCACCTTGAAAATGACGTGTCATTTTTTCCAGGTCTGAGCTGTGGTAAAGTTTGTGTACTTGCTGACTTTCTATGCCATCCAAATGAGGAAGCACAGGTTTGGATCCGGTAGCCAAAACAAGGGTGTCATACTGCACTGTTTCGCCAGATGAAAGTTGCACTGCTTTGTTGCCCCTATCCAGGGATACCACTTTTTCATAGATCAAATCAATGTTGTTGTTTTTCCAATAAGTTTCCGGATAGAGCTCTGTATCATTTTTTGTAACCTGTCCCATGAAGATGTACATCAGGGCTGTGCGGGCAAAGGGCAGCTTTTCCTCGTCAGAAATCATGGCAATGGAGCAATCGGATCTTTGCCTGAGGGCACTGGCGGCTGAGGATCCTGCAATGCCATTGCCTATGATTACTACCTGGTAGGTCCTGCTCATTGTGAATTTAATTTCCAGTCATAAGGAGCAAACGAAACAGGTATTTGCGATGGCAGGGCAGGAGATCGGTATCGATTGATAAACCCGATTATATTTCCAAAATCCTGGCGGTACCAGTCGAATATTGAGGACAAAATTATTTTGTCTTTTTTGAAGGTGTTAAAATCGGCATGGTTGATAAAACTCTTTGTCCTACTTTCCAACATACTTTGCAAGTTGGCACCCGTAAGGGCTTCTCCAGTTAAAGGAGGGCACGATCTTGCAGCGCAATTGAGCACAAAATGGATGCGCGCATCTTTGTGGACGGAACGAATCAACTGATTCTCAATTTCGTTGAGTGAGTACTTTTTACCCATGAGGGAGATTCTCTTTTCATCCCACACTTTACCTCCGGCAATGTCTTTGATGGTGCTGATGGGGTAATGATCTGTTACAATTTTAAGGGTAGCAAGATTGTATAGATTGACCAAAAATGCCAATTGATTTTGGGTGCTGAGTTGTTGAAAATTGACGGCCTGCCATTGAGTGAGTATTAGGTTGATTTGTTTTTTGGCGCCCACCAACTTTTTATAGTTTACGCGACCTTTGGTATCAACATGGTCTTTCAAAAGTTGGTTGTAAGCGGTGTAGTCCTGTGCTTGTGCATTGGATAATAACAAGGAAAGAAACAAACACCAAAGTAATTTCATGTGAGCTTTGCTCTTTATATAAGTTGTCAAATATACATCCAACTAATTGATAACGCAAATGTGCGTTGGGAAGTGTGAATTTATAATTTTTACTATTTGTTGGATAGCCCACTTTACCTGGACTGTAAAAAGAAAAGCCCCAGTCATAAATGACTGAGGCCTCAATGATGTTAATGGTATTCTTTACTGCTTAGAGCAAGGTAGTTGGACAAACATATTCTGTTTTGGGTACATCTTGTTTGGAGATGGCTCCAAAGCCACCGATGACATCCACAAAATCAGTCCAGCCCCTTTGTTTAAGAATAGAAGCGGCAACCATGCTTCTATAGCCGCCGGCACAATAAACGACAAATGGCTTGTCTTTTGGAAATTGTGCCAGGTGCTGATTGATTTGATTCAATGGCACGTTGATGGCACCTACAACATGCTCAGCATCAAATTCACTTTTCTTACGCACATCAAAGATCACTTTTTTGTCTGTCTTGTACATCTGTTCAAACTCTGTGGCTGAGATACGCTGGAAGGAGTCGGTTTCTTTTCCGGCATCCAGCCATGTCTGGAATCCTCCTTTCAAATAGCCGATTACATTGTCATAACCTACTCTTGAGAGACGGATTAAAGATTCTTCCAGTTTTTCGGGCTCGGCAACCAGCAGGATTTCCTGTGATACATCCGGAATCATCTCACCCACCCACTGCGCAAAATTGCCGTCGATGCCGATGTTGATTGAATTGGGAATGAAAGCCCTGGCAAAGGATACACCATCCCTCGTATCGAGAATAAGGGCTCGGGTTTCATTGGCTGCCACTTCAAATTCAACGGCATTCAGAGGGGTTTTGGCTCTTTCCAATACGGTGTCGAGACTTTCATAACCCTTTATGTTCATCAATACATTTTGTGGGAAGTAGCCTGGAGGCGTAGTAAGGCCATCAAGCAGCACGGCAATAAATTGTTCCTTTGTCAAAGCAGGGTCGAGCGCATAGTTTACTTTTTTCTGGTTGCCCAAAGTATCCGTTGTTTCCTTACTCATTTTTTTACCGCAGGCGCTACCGGCTCCATGGTTGGGATAGACGATAAGGTCATCACTCAGCGGCATGATTTTGTTCCTCAATGAATCATAGAGGTGGCCGGCCAATTTTTCCTGTGTCAGATCAGCGATGACGTGTTGGGCAAGGTCAGGTCTGCCCACATCGCCAATGAATAGCGTGTCGCCGGTGATGAGCCCATGCTCTTTTCCGGTTTCATCAATGATCAGATAAGTAGTAGATTCCATGGTATGTCCGGGCGTATGGATGACCTTTACTTTGCAGCCACCCACTTCGAATATCTGATTGTCAGCAGCAACGATGGCGTCATATCCGGGTTTTGCCGTGGGTCCGAAAACGATTTCAGCACCTGCTTTCTTTTTAAGATCGAGGTGACCACTCACAAAATCGGCATGAAAGTGCGTTTCAAATACGTATTTGATTTTTGCTTTGTCAGTCAACGCTCTTTCAATGTAAGGATTTACTTCTCTGAGAGGGTCAAAAATGGCTGCTTCGCCATTGGACTCCAAATAATACGCAGCGTGCGCAATACAACCCGTATAAATTTGCTCTAACTTCATGTTTGTTTTTGTTTTATATAATGAGGTAATCAATTCGATGGCAAATTTGACTATTCGTAAAATTTTAGTGTGCTACCTTGGTCACATAGGTCAATGATGCGAATCATTTGAAAAGGTGACCCAGGACATTTTTGTTCAAAAAAAATATTATAGCGGTATTATGCGGTTTACCTGTCTGATATTCAAGGTATAGCGATAGGAGTAAAGCCGATATTGTATTTTCGGTAGGTCTTTAATTAACTTTGGTTACCTTTGATTTGCCCGCCGCTGCTGACTTTTGCAAAAAATAAAATATGGAATACGTAGGATACTTTGCTTCAGTTTTAATAGGCATATCGTTGGGTTTGATAGGTGGTGGAGGCAGTATTCTAACGGTGCCGGTTCTGGTTTATTTATTTGGTGTCGAACCGGTAACGGCTACTGCGTATTCATTATTTATCGTGGGTCTTACCAGTGCCGTAGGTTCTGTCAACTATTTTTTAAAGCAACTGGTCGATGTAAAAACGGCGGTAATTTTTGGTATACCTTCTATCATTGCCGTATTCATGACCCGGGCTTATATCGTTCCGGCTATTCCCGCTGAAGTCATTACTCTGGGCACTTTGGTGGTAACCAAAAGGTTGTTGTTGATGGGCTTGTTTGCTGTGCTCATGATAGCCGCTTCGTACAGCATGATCAAAAAGAGTGCTGACAGTGCCGAAGGCGATGGTCCCCGCAAGTTCAATTACCCCGTAATTTTACTGGAAGGTGCTATTGTAGGCGTGTTGACCGGACTGGTAGGGGCAGGAGGGGGTTTTCTGATTATTCCTGCATTGGTTGTACTCAGCAAGCTTCCCATGAAAATGGCAGTAGGTACTTCGCTGGTCATCATTGCGGCCAAATCTCTGATCGGATTTTTTGGAGAAGGCGGCGATACTAAAATCCAATGGTCGTTTTTAGTAACGGTATCCGCGTTTGCCATTGTGGGTATTTTTATTGGAGCCCAATTATCTAAGAAAATAGATGGGGCAAAAT
>CALJKQ010000220.1 GCA_937973565.1 uncultured Saprospiraceae bacterium
TCCTGTGCAAACCACAAATGGCGCCAAGCTCGAGTTTGGCCATAGGTCTGCTATCTTTTGCGTTAGTTGGGATGCTGTATATTTTCCTCCATTTACACCATCTGTACTTCGAAAATCCGTATCACAAAACTTGCAAATTGCCTTGGCCCTATCCACTTCTCTACCTGACCACAAATTGCAACCAGCAAACCTGCAAAATATCGCCGGTCTTCCAGTATGGAATCCTTCGCCTTGCAAGGTGTAATATATCTCTTTGACTTTGTACATTCCATTAATTTTACCAAAAGAATATTGCGCATTATTTGCAATTATTCTTGTATTATCATCATGAAAGAATAGCTGTTACTTCTATCTCCACCAACATATCCGGATCTATCAAGGCACTAACCCCAATCATACTCATGGCAGGGCGTGCAGAACCTATGACCGCTTTATGCGCCATAGCCACCTGCACCCAGTTGGCTTCCAGATTCACAACAAATATTCTGACCCGGGTGGCATTATTCAAACTTGCCCCCATTTGGTAAAGGGTATCGTTGATAATCTCATAAATCCTTATGGTTTGATGAAATGCTTCTCCCGGTTTAAAAACCACCCCATCTTTAACAGAAGTGGTACCTGAAACTTCGATGATATTTCCTACCTTAACTGCTCTGGCATATCCGATTGTTTCTTCCCATGGAGCTCCACTAAAATGGTGTTGTATCATGTTTTATCCTTGGTATTCGTACAAAGATACAATCAAAACAAGACTTAACTCTTATAGCTTTCTAATAATTGCGCAAATTGAAGGAGGCTAGCTGTGTTTAAATCAATGAATGCAGATTTTTCAGATTTTTCTGCACAAAATACCGTTTTCATTCCCAGATTCCTGCCAAATTCCATATCCGTAATGCTGTCTCCAACCATAATAGATTTTTGAAAGTCAATATCCGGAAAATCCTGTTTTGCTCTAATGGCCATACCGGGATGTGGTTTTCTACATGAGCACTGGACTTCTGAGAGATGCGGGCAGTAGTAAATGGCATCAATCCTCCCTTGTGCATTGGCTGCCTCGCTGTACAAATAACTGTGGATTCTTTGCAAACTCTCCTCGGTCATGAGGCCTTTTCCGATCCCTTGCTGGTTGGTTACCACTACTATATGAAGAAATTGGGAATTCAGCTTGTACATGGCTTCCATAACGCCCGGCAAGATGTCGAATTCAGATAGAGACTTTACATAATCTCCTTCGAGTTTTTGATTGAGAACCCCATCACGATCCAAAAACAGTGTCCAGGCTTCATCAATATCTGCTAAAAAGTGATCCAATTTTTTTTGTCAAAAGTAATCAGATTGCAATTTAAACAAACGAAATATATTATTTTAGACCTCAAGACATAAATTGTTGTCCTTTCCGTTATTGATTGAAATGATGTAACTTTACGTAATAACAGAACAACCAACCTAATATGACTGCCACTAACTTATCCTTCAGGAAATTTTTAGTCCTACTTATTTCAATTTCATTGGTTTTAACTTCATGTAAAAAGAAAGCAACGGATGCCACAGATGCTCCGTTGGGATGGACCGCAGTAAATATTGAAAAATATGTCTCAGAATACAGTCCATTGCGAATTTCAACCAGAGATGCCATAATGGTCAGATTTAGTAAACTGCCTGACCAGATGCCTGTTCAGATGGAAACAGAAGTCGAAGGCATTGCCAATATTGATCCCTTTACAGATGGTAAATGGGTTTGGAAGGATGCGGTCACCCTTGAATTTCAACCCACGGACCCGCTCGCTTCCAATCAACGATATGAAGTTACCTTAAATCTGGATAAAATATTTAAAAACGTACCTGAAAAAGAAGCTAAACCAACACTTGCCATAGCAACGTTCCAACAACAACTTACCCTATCCCACGAAGGACTGGAATATCAGACCGATGCAAATGGCCAGGCATTTATTCAGGTAAAAGGTTGGATTAATAGCCTGGATGCAGCCAATTCAGCGGTTATCGAAAAAACCACTCAAGCCGTTCAAAAAGGAAATTCTCTTGTAAAAATTCGCTGGGAACATGTGAATGAAAGAGAACACATTTTTTATATTACCGGCATTCGCCGCGATGCCAACGAGTCTGAATTGGAAATTATATACGATGGATCAGACCTGGATGCCGATTTCAAAGGTGTCAGAAAATTGAAGGTGGTCAGCATCAATGAATTTGTCTTCCTCGAAAGCAAAATTCAGAGAGAAGGCTCCAAGAGTATAGATTTGATTTTTTCTGACCCCCTTGATTCCGGGCAGGAGCTCGATGGGGTTGTACAAGTAGCAAATTGGAGTGAAGAAATACCAACCGAAATCAATGGAAACAGAATCACATTGTATCTTGAACAATATCCTGAAAATGCAGTGTCACTCACTGTCTCGAATGAATTAAAGAACAAAGAAGGTAAAAGTCTTGGCAACACTCTGAGCCAAACGCTTTCATTTTTGCCGGCAAACCCTGAAGTAAAAGCATTGCGAAAAGGAGTGATAATGCCTGAAACCGATCATATTTGGTTTCCATTTCAAGCCATTAATCTCAAGAGCGTAGAAATAGAAATTTCAAAAATTTATCAGAATAATGTATTGCAGTTTTTGCAGTACAACGCATTGGATCAACATTACGACCTGAATCCTGTTGCCAAAATTGTCTATTCAGGAAAAGTAGATTTAAGCAAAGTTTCGCCGGCCAATAATGAAGAAAAATGGCAAAAATATACCCTCGACCTTAGCAAGATGGTCAACATGGATCCCGGTTCCATATACAATATTGATATTCGCTTTTCGAAAGAAGATG
>CALJKQ010000221.1 GCA_937973565.1 uncultured Saprospiraceae bacterium
TGTTGATTAGGCGTATATGTGCCGCCATTTAAAAATCCAGTAGTGTGGTGCAATAATAATTGGCATGCGGCAGGTGAATTTGCACTTTGATGTATTACCATTGGCGTTCCTCCTTTGTCGTTATAAAATTCGGCAAAAGCTTGCACTGCTGGAGAAGCATTTGCTCCAGACCAAGGTGAATCTGCTGACACAAATGTTTTAAGATTATGACTTCCATATGCATCATTTAGATAGTTTTCCCAGTATAAAAGTGCATACCTAATGATTTGTCCTCCCATACTTGGACCAATAGCTGCTTCAATTTTTTCTACACCTTGGTCCTGCTTTAAAGATCTCATGAGCTCAATAAAAGCAAACGCATTTCTTTGAATAAAATCCGCACCTCCAGAAAAGTCAACAATTATTACATCATAACCACCATCCCATAATAATGAGATCATTTCGTTTCCTCCGAAAGATTCAGAAATTTCATCCAATCCTCTATTGCTTAAAAAATCAATACCATCAGTTACTATTATTGGTTTTGAGACTTTTGAATGGTATGGATTTAAGTATACAGCTGTATTAATTTCTCCAATTTCACCATGAACTCCTCTGTTAATTGAGGTTGTAAATGGATTTTCAAACAAGTGTTCACTTACTCCCCAAATCTCCTGGAATTCACCATTACCAAGATGAATACTTTCAACTACCTCATAAACTGTAATTGTAACAGTTGGCTCTGGATTAGGATAAACAATACTGGCAGAATAAGGCAGCCCTGTACCTGGTTGGTTGTAATAAGTTGGCAATATATTACACTCTTCATCCAATTCTGGAATTATGGGCACAATAGGATCTGTCGGTGGATTCGGTGGAGAAACAGGGTTGTGCGTTGGTTTCGTTTTTTTGATAGGAGGCCCCAATGTTGGATCCTTGTATTCATATTTGAACTTGTAGGTTTTCCCTGTTTTCAAACCGATTTCCCAATAACAATGGCTGGCATCATAGTCTGAGATAGTAAAACTTGATGTGCCTTCCCATTGTCCAAGACTGGCAATGCGCTTGCCTGTCCTGTCGGAAATGTTGATGTAATTAACAAGTCTCATAAATGGACGGGTCCATTCAACTACTACCGGCACAGCTTTGGGGTTTTCGATGTTTTTTGGAAACACCATGCCGGCAAACAAAAGGGGTTCTGAAGTGAGATAGGGTGCGTACTTTCTTGCGCTCGTGGGTCGGGTGGCCTCTGGTTCGGATAAAAATGCTTCAATGACGGCGGGATTGGTGCCTTCTTTGAAGAGTTGGGTGTTGCGCAGGTCAAAATAGAGTTGGGCGGCCTTTTGGTTTTCTGCCTGTCCCCTCAACTGCGCAAAGAGGTCGGAGGGGGTAAGCAGGTGGAGGGTGGTGTCGGTGTTGGAATGATAGTACTGCATATAGCTTTCCAGCCATTCTTCGGCGCGGTACGACCTTCCGTTTTCATAGTAGGTGGCCTTGTAGTCGTCTGATCCTTTAATTGTGGGTACTACAATTTCAGGTGTCCTTGTGCCCTGGGCACAGAGTGAGCCGGTCAGTACCACCAGCCATAGTAAAATAAAATTTTTCATCGTGTTGAAATTTTAGGTGATTAATAATGCAAATTTGCATCGGGTTTTTGACGCTTTTTTGTACAATTTTTCTAAAACACATATTTGTTTTTATAATATGTAAACTTTTTTGCCCATCACCCTGCTTCCACAGCCCATTTTTATAAATTTTGTAAAAAACGACAAAATCCGAATGATGGCGCCAACGCTTCGGAAGTGAAAAAATGGCTAAAAAGATGAATGGTGCGGGGTGTAGCTGTGGCAAAACCAGGGTAAAAAATGTAACTTTGGGGCCACAAAACCAACCGGTGACACAAAAGAGCGATACCAAACAGACGCCCCTGATGGCCCAGTATTTCAAACTGAAGGCCAAACATCCGGATGCGATCCTACTCTACCGCGTTGGCGATTTCTATGAAACCTTTGGAGATGATGCCAAAAAAACGGCGGATGTGTTGGGCATTGTGCTCACATCCCGCAACAACGGCGGGTCTGATATGCCGCTGGCCGGCTTTCCCTTTCATTCGCTCGATGTCTACCTGCCCAAACTGGTTCGTGCCGGCTACCGGGTGGCCATTTGTGAACAGCTTGAAAAACCCTCCAAAGAAAAAAAGGTGGTCGATCGCGGCATTACCGATGTGGTCACCCCCGGACTGGCGGTAGCGGATTCTATGCTGGACAAAAAAGCCAACAACTACCTGGCTTCGATCTACTATACCAACGCCAACCATCACGGGCTGGCCTTTATCGATATTTCTACGGGAGAATTTGTACTCACCGAAACAGACACGGAAGGACTTACCAAACTTATGGATGGCTTTCAGCCTTCTGAAGTCATTTACCCCAGAGGCTTCCAGGCTTATACGGATGAACTCTTTGGCAGCCGCTATTATACCTATGCCCTCGATGACTGGATCTTTGGCTACGACTTTGCCCGTGAGCGACTGCTCGATGCTTTTAAAGTTCAAAATTTGAAGGGCTTTGGTGTGGAAGAATACCCCAATGGCCAAATCGCAGCCGGGGCTATCCTACATTACCTGGGCGCTACCCAAAATAAAAACATCGGTCACATCAATTCAATCCAGCGACTGCCCTCTAACGAATTCATGTGGCTCGACCGTTTCACCATCCGCAACCTGGAGTTGGTGCAATGTATCCACGATTCCGGTAAATCGCTGCTCAATGTGCTAGACCATACTTCCAGTGCCATGGGAGCCAGGTTGATGCGCAAGTGGCTGCTTATGCCTCTATTGGATATTGC
>CALJKQ010000222.1 GCA_937973565.1 uncultured Saprospiraceae bacterium
TATTCTATGTCAGCTACTGGACTTTCTTCTGGTGCTGGTATAACCTATCAATGGAAATCAGGTCCTTCAGGTGGCCCTTATACTAATGTTTCGGGAGGTACAGGGGCGACAACAGAATCCTATACAACTCCTACACTTTCTGCCGGAACTTACTATTACGTCTTGCAAACCACATGCTCATCATCAGGGCAGTCTAATCTGACCAACGAAGTTGCAGTCGGCGTCACCGGCGACGAAGTAATGAACGAAAACAACGCCGGCACGGGATCTCTTCGCAAAGCCATCGAATGTACGGCTGCCAATGATACCGTTTTCGTCAGCTCAGGCAGCGTCAATCTTATCAACTTGCTTACCCAATTGAATGTAGATAAACAATTGGTAATTAAAGACGACAATGGCAGCCCTGTAATGTTGAAATTTGACTTTAGCACGGGTGCGCTGATGACCGAAACCAACGGTGGTTTGAGAGTAGGCACCATGGGTAATGTTACCCTGGATAACATCCATGTGAAACACGTTGCCAATGATGCTACCCATCCGGTGATTAAAAATGAAGGTATCCTTACTTTGAAAAACAGTAAGGTAACCGGAGAAACCGGCAACATGGTTCCACCTGTTGTTCAAAATGCTACCGGTGCTACCATCAATGCAGAGGGTAGCAGTGAGATCAAAAACGAATAATAGATTTTATAGAAAATTCAAAAGAGGGGCGAATCAATTTGCCCCTCTTTTTGTTTATATTAATTTGTAATTCCAATTTATACTTCACATATATGGCCAACATCTTTAAATCAAAGCCCCAAATCCTGTTCATTCTGCTGGCAGGCTTTTTTATTGTCAATGCCATAGTGGCTGAATTTATTGGCATCAAGATATTCTCTTTGGAACAAACACTGGGTTTTGATCCTGTTTCCATAAACCTGCTGGGACAAACCGGATTGAGCTTCAACCTAACTGCCGGGGTCTTATTATGGCCTGTGGTTTTTATCATGACAGACCTCATCAACGAATATTATGGTCCTAAAGCTATCCGCTTTCTATCCTGGCTTACGGTAGGTCTCATCATCTATGCCTTCATCATGGTATTTGCCGCCATTTCTACCACACCCAATGAATGGTGGAACCTCGAAAGCGGAAAATTGGATGCCAATCCTGTCAATCACCTGAGTTCAATGAACCTCGCTTTTAAGAAGGTGATGGGGCAGGGGCTTTGGATCATCTTTGGTTCTGTCATCGCTTTTTTAGTGGGTCAGGTGCTGGATGTTTTCATCTTTCATCGCATTAAAAAGGTAACCGGTGAAGGGAAAATTTGGCTAAGGGCTACCGGATCTACATTGATTTCTCAATTTATTGACTCATATGTGGTATTGATCATTGCATTTTATATCGGATCAGATTGGGAACTATCCAGGGTTCTGGCCATAGGCACAGTAAACTACATTTACAAATTCTTTATGGCGTTTCTATTGACTCCTGTGATCTATTGGGTGCATGCCCTGATTGAAAATTATCTGGGACACGAACAGGCCCAAAACCTCAAAGACATGGCCATGGGCAATGAATAAAGCCCAATTGTCGCCATTGACATATAATTAACACAATAAATATATAACCAAGGCAACTTTTTGAGGGGATAAACGTATATATAGTATAAATCCCCCCACAATGAACATCATCCTTAAAAGTGTAAAGTCTTTCTTGATTGGACTTTTTAAAAAATCAAGAAAGATTACTCAGCTTCCTCAGGGAGAGGAGTACGAAAACTGGTTGGGCGTGTAATTATTACCGCCCTTTTTTTTATCTCAATCTGTCCATAGACTTCACCAGCTGATCATCTTTTTTGATGAACCTCAGCGCCAGTGCTGAAAAACAAATGGACAATGCCGGCAAATACATGCCCAATGTATCCTGCACGGTAACTCCGGCCGGAACAGGAGTTCCTTCCTTATACATCAAAAAATAGGCTACCACAGGCAATAATATCGAGGCTACCAAAGAGAGAATGGTGACCCTCATTTGCATGATCCTGTTCTTAAAGAGTAATATAGCCGTAAGGCAGGCAAGGGCTCCAACGAACACAAGTCCCATCAAAATGGGACTATCCTGAACCTCATAACGCTGATCTGCCAAAAGCTGCGGGAGTGAAGCAGTACTCACTGCAAAATCAGTGAAAAATTGTCCGGCAAAACCCAGACCTGAGAGCAATAAAAGTAGGCTTTGAATTCTTTGAATCATTTGTTCTCGTGTAATTTTGTGCAATAATAACAAAAGATCGCAAACCATGCAATTCAGCTTCTGGGAAGACAATTTTTATCAAAGCAAAGATGCATTGGTGGTGATCGGATCCGGTATCGTTGGCCTTAGTACCGCCATCGAACTTAAACTGGCTGAGCCCACACGATCTGTAATTGTTGTAGAAAAGTACCATCCTCCCCAGGGAGCCAGTACCAAAAATGCCGGCTTTGCCTGTTTTGGCAGTGTCTCTGAATTGATGGATGACCTGGGTCACATTCCGGAAGATGAGTTGAAACAAATCATCCGCATGCGATGGACCGGTTTGGGCATACTCAAAGAAAGATTGGAGAAAAAAGGAGTCAGTGTAGACTTTTCCGGAGGCAAAGAACTTTTTAAAATTGGTCAGTTTCCCAGCCTAGAGGAATTAAACAAAGCCAATGCCCTGATGGCTGAAAGCATTGGAATCGAGTCTTATTTTGAAGAAAGTGAGTTACAAGACTTCAATGGCTTCGATGCCAAATGTATACTCATGCGTCATGAAGGAGAAATTGAAACCATGCAAATGTTCAATGCCCTTTATGAAACGGCCCATGACCTGGGGGTTAAACTTATTTTTGGACACAGTGTTGAATCCATCCAAACCAAAAGTAAGATCATCGGGTTTACGAGTGGCTTACAGCTTCCCTACCATGCTCTTTTTATTTGTACCAATGGCTTCACCCGAAATTTATTCCCGCAATACGAAGTAGTTCCGGCACGCAATCTTGTTTGTGTTACCCAGCCTATACCCGGCCTCACCTGGAAAGGTGTCTACCATTTTGACAAAGGCTACTATTATTTCAGAAGAATAGGAGACAGAATCCTTTTAGGGGGAGCCAGAAACATGGATCCGGAGACCGAAACAACCGACCTTTTCGAATTTAACGAACAAATCAGATCAGAATTGATCCGGTTTTTGAAAACGCATATTTGCCCTGATGCCAATTTTACGATTACCAACTGGTGGACCGGTATTTTAGGCATAGGCCCTTCAAAATTGCCCATCATTGAGGAGTTGGATAAAGATTGTTATATTGGCGTTAGATTGGGTGGCATGGGTGTTGCCATCGGAAGTTATTTAGCTAAATTGTTAGTGGAAAAAGCAAAATCATCAATATGAGGTTATTTTCAACTGAAAAATATACACAAAGAAGAAAAGATCTGATCCAAAAATTGTCTGAAGGAATTGTTTGGATTATGGGCAATGGAGAGAGTGCGGCCAATTACAAAGACAACACATTTCCATTTCGCCAGAATAGTAACTTTCTTTATTATTTCGGCATCAATGCTCCGGATCTGCATGCCACCATAGACATTGGAAGTGGAGAAGCTACCATTTACGGTCATGAGCTCACCATGGACGACATCATCTGGATGGGCGAAATCGAAAAACTCTCTGAACTCGGACGTAAAGTGGGTGTAAACGTAGTGAAAAGCCCTGAAAAGCTCTATGAAGATATCGAAAGCGCGCAATCATCGGGCAGAACCATTCACTTCTTGCCCCCATATAGATTGGAGCATTTCAATGACCTAAAAAAGACAGGGCTTTCAACACCTTCAGAAGCATTGATTAAAGCTATAATAAGCCAAAGGTCCATAAAAGATGCAGACGAGATAAAGGAAATGAGCCATGCGGTCGAAATCACCCGCAACATGCACCTTGTGGCTATGCAAAATACTAAGCCCGGCAAATACGAGTATGAAGTGGTAGCAGATATTGCCCGTGAATGTCGGAGGCACCATGCTGATTTTTCATACGGTCCTATTTTTAGTATCAATGGACAGGTCCTGCACAACCATCACCACGACAATGTAATGACCGAAGGTAAACTTGCCTTAAATGATTCCGGGGCACACAATGATATGTTGTACGCCGGTGACATTACCCGAACCTTCCCGGTAAACGGCAAATTCACAAATCGCCAAAAGGAGATTTACGAGGTAGTACTTGAAATGGAAAAGACGGGTATCCAACTCTCGGCACCGGGGGTTTATTACAGAGACGTTCATCTGGCCACCAACAAGATAATGTTGGAGCGTTTTGTAGCACTAGAAATCTTGAAGGGCTCGGTAGATGATATGATGGAACAAGGCGTCTACGGTTTGTTTATGCCGCATGGATTGGGACATATGATTGGATTGGATGTGCATGATATGGAGGATCTGGGAGAAAATTGGGTAGGTTACGAAGCGGGTCAGGAAAGAAGTAAATTATTAGGCTTAAAATCATTGAGACTGGCCAGAAAACTGGAACCGGGTTTTACCTTAACCGTCGAACCAGGTATTTATTTTATTCCCCAATTAATCGAAAAATTCAGAGCTGAAAATAAGTTCATGGATTTTGTCAACTACGACAAATTGAAATCCTACTTTGATTTTGGTGGTATCAGAATTGAAGACAATGTTCATATCACAGCACAGGGAAGAGAGGTCTTAGGTACCTACATCCCTAAAGAAGTGGATGAAATTGAAGAACTGATGCGTAATTAGTGTAGTTTATGCCTTGATAAATATTTTGTTTTTGTACAAAGCCAGCGCCAATAGCCAAATTAAAAAACAAAATAAAAGAGCCGATAAAAAAGATCCAAAGTAAGGGCCTGCCATAGAACTGAGTACATTTTTATAAAAAAGAGCCGGCAAGCCATCTTCGCCTGATTTTATGAGGTTTAATGTACGTATCACCAAACCGGATAATGCATAGGACGCGAGCGCATTCATGCCAAAAACTTTAAATGGGAATGCCCATCTTGTATAGCCTTTTTCGTCAATCACGTATATCATAGCAGCAAAAAGCCAGGCAGCAAGCCCGGATGATAACATGGCATAAGAACTACTCCAGATCGGCTTGTTTATTGGGAAACCTGTAAAATTCCAAATAATTCCAATAGTTATAAGTATGGCACCAAATGAGAAAACATACTGTATCTTTTTCATGCGATTTTCTAAGTTGGCAATTTTTCTGGCCAAAATGTAACCAAACATAACATTGCCAATGGATCCCAGAGTACTGAGCAATCCTTCCGGATCAAAAGGAATTCCTTTGTATCCATGATACATATGATTTTCTCCCAATAATGCCAGGTCAATTGTCCTTACTACATTGCTTTCAAGGGTAAGCGGACCAACTACTACCGAACCAATCAAAATTAAATAATAACCCACAAGAATGACCATAGTCGTCCAAAGTTGATATTTCTCTTTTACATAAATTGAAATGCAGGCACCTGCAAAATAGGCAAGGGCAATTCTTTGCAAAACCCCAAAAATGCGTAACTCTGAAAGTGGTTTTTCATAAAAAGGAAACCAATTGAGTAATAACCCAACACCAAATATAACCAATGTCCTTTTTAGTGCTTTTGTAAAAAGCTGGCTTTTGGTAAAATTTTGGTGGCTTTTAAAAGATTGAGCCATACTTAAGCCAACAATAAAGAGGAAAAAAGGAAAAACAAGGTCTGTTGGTGTAAGCCCGTCCCACTCGGCATGTCGCAGAGGAGCATAAACAAATTCCCATGAACCCGGAGTATTAACGATAATCATAAAAGCAATGGTCATGCCCCTGATTACGTCGATTGAAAGCAGCCTTTGGTTTTCCTGTATCATATACCATTTATTTGAGGTAAATATAAAACAATATTGACCAAGAGCCTGTCAATACCACATAAAATTAGCTGAAATTTATCTTATTATCAGGCTTGTTCTGGCACTTGAACCATCTTCAAAATTCATGAAAACCATATAATATCCAGAAGGAACGCCACTAACATCAAAACTGTTTTCTGTTATGGCCGGGTTGTAAATTACACCTTTTGCATCGAGTAAACTCACGCCCATTGCATTTTTGCCTTTTACATAAACGATATTGGATGCCGGATTTGGATAAACAACAAGTTGCTCCGAAACCTGAGAAGTGGCAGAAATTTCCTGCAAACCCAAAAAGAAAAACAGGGTAGAGGTTAGGGCCGGAGTAACACACGATGAATGGGTACCATTTGTATTGACATCAAAAGCAGCAACCGATGTGGATCCATTTTGTATCATCTTCGTTTCTGCAATTATGCTATTGGTATAAGTAACCTGTTCGTCCGCCTTGCAGTACAAAAGTCTGGTAGGAATGGTTGGTTTCCAATCGTACACATCGTTGTCGCGCAGCGCAACATTTACCGGATGGTTGTTATCTGTAATAATGCCATTGAGTACATCGTCCAGAATCATTTTCTTTGGAATGGCTTTTCCAAATTGCGACTCCAGCTTACTGATCAATTTCGTATTTAATGTCCATAAGTCAAATTCTTCGTTGGCAAAATCTTCTATCAAATCGGCGTACTCCGGTTTAAAAAAGTTGCGCAAGTTGTTTTGGGGGAAGATGCCGTAAACCTCATTATAACTCAAGGCTACCAGTGGAAGATATGCAACTGTACCATAGGCCTCATCGCTGATCAATAATGTTTTCATGCCCGAAGAAATGGAATAAGGTCCCGACATATGGCTGGCAGCCCTAAGATTAAAACCCTGATTGTTGGCTTCCAGACTTCGATGAAGGGCCATACTAGCATGACCACCCTGGCTATACCCGCATAAAAACAAATCTTTTGTTGTATTGTATCCCATGTCATCCAAAAATTGCTGAGTTGCTGATAACATGTGCTGACCTACCCAGGATTCAGAAGCAGCGTGCACATACGGATGGATGCCTCCGTCCGCTCCCAAACCCAAATAATCGGGAGCTATTGCAATAAAACCAATGGAAGAAAAGATAGAAGGTAAAACACTTTCAAAACTTTCGTAACCGGGCACCTCAGTTCTGGATCCTGCAGTACCATGTTGGTACACCAGCATTGGATAACCAGAGGTCTTCACTTTGGGAACACACACCAGACCACTTACGTTGGTTGGAGTGCCATTAACTTCTTTACTGTTGTAGATAATTCTATAAAGATCAACATCATAACCAGCAAACAATCCAAATTCCTGTGCAAAATAAGAAGCCGGGTAGGATTTCAGATAAGTAGCACTAACCAGTTGTTGAGCATGGTTCCGAAACGAAATCAGCAAAAAAGCCGATATTATCAAAAGTCTCATAAAGTCAAAATTTGAAGCTAAAATAATTAAAATAATGAGCCATTAATCTCCTGACTCAAGAATATGAATGCAATTATAAATTTTGCGGGCTGTCTGAGAAGGATGTTGAAAGTTACCAATCACAAACTGAGCCTTTCTGTAAATTTTTTGTCTCTGTTTAAACAACAGGTATATTTCTTTTTTTGTCTTATTGACAGCAAGTGGTCTCGTTTCATCATTTCTAAGGGTTCTGTACAATTGCCTGAAACTGCGCTTAATGTAAAAACTTGTTCCCGATGCTTCTATGACCTGTCGGTTTTCAGGAGAGGTATACATTCCACCTCCGGTTGCAATAATCGCCGGAACCTCTCTGTTCACCAATGCAAGAAGGATTTTTCTTTCCATTGCCCGAAAGGCGGGTTCACCTATTTGTTCAAAAATTTCGGATACAGAGATACCAGCCTCCTTTTCTATCTCTTGATCTGTATCCAAAAAAGGCATAGACAACAAAGCTGACAATTCCTTACCAATGGTACTTTTCCCTGACCCCATAAAGCCCACGAGAAAAATATGCCGCATTATTCGTTGTTCTGTATGGAAGAAAATACCTGGGCATCTATTTGATTGTATCCTGCCTCTATAGCAGCTTGTAAATCACTTTTTGCCAAATCGTTTCTTCGAAGTTTTTGGTGTTCAATGGCTCGTTCGTAGAAGTATATTCCTTTGGTAGGATCCAATTGAATGGCGCGGTTGATGTCTTCAATGGCTTCCCACAAATTGCCCAGTGATCTTTTCATTCTCGCTTTTTCGTACCAGGTATCTCCATTGTAGGGTCTGTATTTCTGATATTCGTTGATATCAGCAATGGCTTGGGTGGTGTAGTCTGCAAATTCCTGGGTTCCGGGCTGGTAGCGGGAAGCAAGCGCTGAATTTAAAACCGACCTGTTGAGGTATCCTGTTTCATGATCAGGCTTAAACTTCAATCCTGTGTTGATATTTTCTATGGCTTTATCAAGGTTACCCAACCTTGCGTACGTTGCCCCTCTGTTCACCCAGAATTCCCCATCGTCCGGTTTGAGTTCGATGGCTCGGTTGTAGTCTTTTAAAGCAAGCAATAGACGAGTCGAATCTGTGGCCGTATCGAAGTACAACCTCGCCCGTGAATTATACGTTTGAGGATCTTCCTTTAATTTTATGGCTTTGTCATAATCGACGAGCGCTTGATCATACATTTTTTGCGCTCTGTAAAAGTTGGCCCTGTTGCCAAATGGCAATGTGGTCTGGTTGTAATACTGCAAAACATGGGTCCAGAGTGTACCTGAATTTTCCCATATCGCCACTTGTTTGAAAGTCATAAAGGAATATATGCCCATGATGACCACCGCGAGACCGCCGGCAATGGTGGATCCATTTTGTTTCTTCGATAAGTTATCCAATAAATAGCCAAATCCAAAAAACATTCCATAGTAGGCTATATACGTAAACCTGTCCGCAATGAAGCCCTGACCCGCGCCCAGAATCTGCAATAAAAACATAATGTTGAAAGTGAAGAAAGCAAGGGCAAAACCAAATATTTTCCAATTCCTTTTAAAAGCCTGCCATCCCAAATAGCCCACAACAGGCACGATCAGAATGGTAGGGTAGAAATAAGCGGGAATAGAGGGCGGATAGGGATACAACGGAGACATCCTCCATGGAACTACAGATTTGACAACATACACCAGGTAGCTATAAGTGCCGATAAAAATCCTCTGCCAGAAAGCGTATGTAACATCATTGGTGTCCAGTGATCCTTCATGACTCAATACAAAAATTCCAAATACACCCCATAAGAAAGAGATGAGAAAATAAGGCCACTTTCTCAGTACTGTCTGCCAATTTATTTTTTCGTCCAGCAAAAAGTCAACAGCAATCATTGCAAGTGGTAAGACGACCGCCTGAATTTTGGAAAATAAGGATAAGATAAAAAACAGGTAGATAGAAGCAGTGCGCAGGAAAGTTGTCTTTTCTTTGCTTCTGATATACTGTAGTAATGCAAGTAAAAAAAACATCCCATACAAAACATCCTTCCTTTCTGTCACCCAGGCTACCGATTCTACGCGCATGGGATGAAGCGCAAAGAGGGCCGTTGCGAAAGCTCCACCTATCCAACCAAGTCCCAATCTGCGGGAAATAAAAAATACCAGCATCACACAGATCAGGTGTAGGATGAGGTTGGTATGGTGCCAACTGCCGGGACTTTCCAGACCATTGAAACTTCCTTTGCCATAGAATCTTTTTTCTAAAGCAAATGTCCAGATGGTCAGCGGATTGTAGTTGCCGATCACATCTTCCTTGAAAATTTTTGCGGTGTTGGACCAAAAATTTTCATTATTAAGGGAAGTTATCAATTGGTTTTCATAAAAATTCCTGTCATCATCCCAATTGACAAATTGAAAATTCTTGACGTTGGAAAAGATCAAATAACAGGAAAACAATATTACTGCCAGCACCGACCAATCTTTCCATGAATAAAATGATGGTTGGTTTGCTGTTTTGGATTCAACCTTTACAGGATTGGCTGCTGCTTTGTTGTGTTTTTTTGCCATACGGATTTCAAAAAATCTAACATGAATAAAATTATCCAATTGTGGGCTAAAATACGACTACTGCCTATTTTCATCCCTCTTTATCAACAGGAAAATTCAATTTTATATCCCGATTCAATCGATTCAAATATCCATTTTCTTGCCCGTATTTAATTTCTTTGGCTACTCACTTCAATACAAAAAATTATAAAACACATATTCACAGGCTTTTATCATAAATAATGGAAAAAATATGCAGTGAATGTGTCATTTTTTTTTCATTCTTATGAGGATATTTGTAACCACAATGAACTGGGTTTCGTAATGAAATAAAAATTAAAAAATTATGGCAGACGAAGTATTAGCAGTCATTGGTTTCTTTACAACGGTAATGGTTTTAGGAACTATCTTTTTAAGAAACAGACACCGCGAAAGATTAGCACTTATACAATATGGAAAAGACAGCAGTGTTTTTAATGGCAAAGAACGAAAAAACAGTGCTTTAAAATGGGGCTTGTTGTTCATGAGCGTTGGTGCAGGCTTATTGATAGGAGTGTTTATGGACAATATTTTTGACACACACCCTGCATGCACTTTTGCCTGTATTTTCATTTTTGGTGGATTTTCGCTGGTATATTACCACCAACACCTGAATGGTAAATTGGGCGAATACGACAGCTTCAAAAACGACTATAAAGACACAGACGATTTGCTCTAAGGAAGTTATATTTATCAGATAGCCTGCTCAATATCCGCGATGATGTCGTCAATATGTTCCAATCCGACAGAAACCCTGATAAGTCCATCGGTGATGCCTACATCTTCTCTTTGTTGACTCGTCAATTTACTATGGGTTGAAGAAGCTGGATGGGTGATGATGGATCGGGTGTCTCCAAGGTTGGGGGAAATGGAGAGCATAGTTACCTGATCTATCATTTTTTTCCCGGCTTCCAAGCCTCCTTTCAGCTCGAACGCTACAATACCGCCTCCTGCTTTCATTTGGCTTTTCGCAATGTCGCATCCCGGATGAGAAGGTAAGAATGGATATTTTACATACAAAATTTGCGACTTACTTTCCAGGTATTGAGCCAATTGCAAAGCATTTTGGCAGTGTCTGTCCATTCGCACTGCCAGTGTTTCCAAACTTTTGGATAGTATCCAGGCATTAAAGGGGGAGAGGGTAGGTCCCGCATTTCTCATGAATGGAATTATTTGGGTAATAAGATCTTTTCGTCCGGCAATAAGTCCTCCCAAAACCCTGCCTTGACCATCGATGTACTTGGTGGCTGAATGGATGACAATATCTGCTCCCAAACGGATGGGATTCTGAAGATAGGGGGTTGCAAAACAATTATCCACGATCAAAAGCGCACCATGGTTATTTGCCAATGCAGCAAAGGCTCGCAAATCGTATATGTCCAAAGCGGGATTTGAAGGTGTTTCCAAATAAACCAGTCGGGTAGAAGGTTTAAATCTGGACACCCAGTCTTCGACATTATTGCTTTTAACCAGATCATATGATACCCCCCACTTGGTGAAAAAATTCTCAAAAAGTTTGATGGTACTTCCAAATACAGCTTGCGACAACAAGACGTGGTCACCCTGAGATAAAAAGCAGGCAAAAGTGGCAAATACAGCCGACATACCGGAAGCCGTTGCAATAGCTGATTCCGCATGTTCAAGGGCTGCCATTTTGTTTTCAAATTCCCTTACCGAAGGGTTGCTGTATCGGCTATAAATATTGGCTTCAATCTCCTCCGTGAAAGCCATTCTCATTTCATCGGCATCAGAAAATACGAAGCTGGATGTCGGAAAAATAGGAACCGAATGTTCCTTTTCCTGCGATCTCTCCAGTTGTAATCTAATGGCTTTAGTTTCAAAGTGCTTCATCTGTTGCAATATCTTTTATTTCAAAATCGAAGCTGACCTCGGCGGTTTTGGCCACCATTGTAAGTACTGAGCAGTATTTTTCAACGCTCAATGCAATGGCTCTCTGCACCTTGGCTTCTTCCAATTTTCCTGTTAACGTGAAATGAAGATGTACTTTTCTAAACACCCGGGGTATCTCATCTTCAGCCCTTTGTCCTGTAACCTTAACTTGAAGGCTGCTTAGTCCTTGCTGCATCTTATGCAAAATGGTTTCCAAATCGATACTGGCGCAAGCGGCACCTGCCATCAGCAATGACTCCATTGGGCCAACCGCCTGACCACCACCTCCCAGGGTTAGTGACTGCCCCGCTGAATTTTGTCCAGTATATAAATGTTCTGAATCCCGGGTAAGTGTAATCTCCATCCTTTTTCTTTCAAAAGTAGGATTATTTTACTCATTTGCGTATAAAGGGTAAGAAGTAAGGCCAAAAAAAAAACCACTTACAAATGAAAATTAAAAACAGATTAAAAAGACAATCAAATGCTAATAAATATAAAAAAAATATATACTTTTGATTACAAGCTAAGATTTCAATAAATCTAAAGGGGATTTTATGCATGCTGTTATTAAAACAAAGCACAATTTAGCATGGTTTTTGTACCTAATATGAACTAAGATTTCACAAATAACGTTTTGATAATCAGTCAATATTTAATATTAAAATCGAGTAATATGCGCAATAAAATTTTAATATTTTCATTGTGCCTTCTTTTTTATTTCAAAGGAGGGGCTCAGGATTTACATTACTCGCAATTTTACAATTCGCCACTCAACACCAATCCTTCCTTGATAGGTATTTTCAATGGCGACCAAAGATTTAATTTAAGTTATCGAAATCAATGGAAATTCGTACCCGTAACCTGGACAACCTTTAGTTTGGCCTATGATCGCAAATACTACCTTTCGAACGACAAGCATTTTTTAGGCTTTGGAGGTAACCTCAATTACGACAGGCAAGGTGATTCAAAACTCACCCTGACCGGCATCAACCTTGGAGCATCCTACACCAGAAGGCTCACCAAAAATCATTTGGTAAGTGGGGGTGCCATGTTAGGCTTCTCCACAAGGGCATTCAATACCACCAATCTTACCTGGGATAAACAATGGGATGGAGTTTCCTTTAATCCCAATGCGCCTAGTGGTGAAAACTTCAATTTTCAGCGGGTAAACATGCTGGAAACTGCCCTTGGTTTAAATTACAGGTATCAGCAAAGCAGCAGGACATACCTGGATGCCGGCATTGGTGCTTACCATCTGCACCAACCTTCAACTACCTTCTACAATACACCATCCCAAAGTCTGCCCATCCACCTTACTTTTAATGCAGTAGGAAACATTGAATTGATGGGTTCTTTAGACCTCCAGGTTTCAGCATTGCATCAGATTCAGGAGAAATACAAAGAAACCCTCTTCGGAGGCTTGCTTAAATTTTACGTAAGTCAGAAAAGAGGCAAAGAAACCCAGGTGCATGCCGGGTTTGCCTATAGAACAGCGGGCTCCAGCATACCTACGGTTGCCATACAATTCAATGAGTGGTATGCCAGTTTTTCTTATGATCTGGATGCTACCAACTTCAATAAAATCGTTTCTTCGAACAGGGGGGGACCGGAATTCCACGTTCGGTACATCATCAAATCAGTACGCCCACTGGCTGAAAGAAAAATCTGTCCCATTTATTAATACTTCACCGGCTTTTAATTATGAATAAATATTTCAAAATATCCGTAATTATCCTGATGCTCATTCCGGGGTGGAGTATGGCACAGACGAAAAAACAGTTTCTTGAAGCTGCTGATGCTGCCTATGCCACGGGAAATTATTATGCTGCACTTGTATATTACAACGAAGTACTTGCTTTTGATGACAAAGACGTTGATATCATTTTCAAATCGGCAGAAGCAGCCCGCAAGTTCGATTCTTATGCGGTTGCTGCAGAGAAGTATTCGATTTTGATAGATTCAATGCAAAATACACCCGATTCCACATGTCTATATTATGCAGGTGAAATGAATCAAAGACTAGGTAAATTTGACAAAGCTATAGAATATTACGACCTGTACATCAGTCAATATGGCAACGAAAAAGATTACCTGACCAAAAAAGCCAAAAAAGAAAAAGCTTCCTGCACCTGGGCTGCCACCAACAGCAAAGAACCTGACGAAAATGTTTCCATTGAAAAACTTGGCTCTTCGGTGAATTCAGAATATTCTGACTTTGGTGCCTTTGTTTGGGATACAACTTTGTATTTTTCTTCTCAACGATTTGTTGAACCCAAACCATTGGTTAAGCCGGCAAGACAAATAGCTAAAATCCTGAAAAATTCAGGTGGTGAAAGCAAGGAAATCGAGGCTGCACTCAATAAAAGAGAAATTTCAGTAGCCAATCCAATATTTAACACCGATCGATCAAAAGTCTATTATACGGTTTGTGAATTCAAATCGGAACAAGACCTTCGATGTGACATTTATTGGTCAAAAGTAAATGAGGATGGTTCTTTTTCCGAAGAACAAATTTTGGGCGCTCCCATCAATATGCCTGGATATACCACCACTCAACCCAGTTTTGCCAAAGACCCTGTATCCGGCAATGAAGTGATGTACTTTGTGTCAGACAGACCCGGAGGTGAAGGCAAACTGGACATCTGGATGTCAGTCTATGACAAGAGATTGGGTTTTTCCAATCCCATCAACCTTACTGAAATAAATACAGCTGAAAACGATGTAACACCCTATTTCCATCAGGATTCAAGGTCACTGTATTTCAGTTCAGAAGGCAAGACCGGATTCGGCGGTTATGATATATTTTTTAGTCAGTGGATAGATGGCAGTTTTATTGATGCTACCATCATGCCTATGCCTTATAACAGCACTTACCACGACATTTATTACCGACCTGATGACAACAATGAAATCGCCTATTTTTCTTCGAATAGGGAAGGAGCTACCTATGTAGATGAGTTGCTTAAATCGTGTTGTTATGACATTTACAAAGCCAACATCAACAACATTCAAATTAACCTCAATGCACTTACTTTCAACAAAAATACAGGAGAGGATTTGCTGGGAGCCACCGTTGTATTAATTGACCAGGTAAAGAAAAAACAAATTGCAAGTCTAACCCCGGAAGATACCAATGAGCACTTGTTTTCTTTAAACAAAGGGGTTACTTATCTGATCATTGCATCCAAACCCGGTTTCAAATCTGATACCATTTCATACAGCACTCATACCGCAAGAAAATCAGAAAACCTCGTGAAAAAGCTTTATCTGGAAACAGATAAACTGACTTTAGACTTATTCACTTTTGATGCCAACGACAGAAAACCCCTTTCGGGAGTGAAAGTTACGGTGGAAGACCTCACCGATCCGGCTAATCCTATTCTGGTACAAATGAATGAATCCGGTAACAACTTCACTTTCCAATTGGAGCCCAATAAGACTTATAAAATAACAGCCACCAGAACCGGTTATAGCGGAGCAACGGAAACCATTGATACCAGAGGGGGCAGTGGTAAAATTACCAGAAATCTTTATTTGCCTAGAGCCGACATCAACCGTTTGCTACCTCTGGCCTTGTATTTCGACAACGATGAGCCGGATCCTGACAGTAAATCAACTGCTACCACCAAGGTATTTGGGGATTTGTTACAAGCCTATATGCTTAGAAAGCCTGAGTTTATGGATCGTTACAGCAAGGGCATAAAAGGAGCAGAAAAACAAATATCCATCGACAAAATGGAAGCCTTCTTTGAGGGTGATGTTAGAGGAGGCTATGATAGATTTGGTCTGTTCATGGATGAGCTGATTAAAGCATTGGGAGAAGGACAAAAAATTGACATGACCATAAGAGGGTATGCATCGCCAAGATTTGATGATAGATACAACCTGGTTTTGGGACAAAGGAGGATCAACAGTGTGCGCAACAATATGATGCAGTACAGAAATGGTGCCTTGGCTCCCTATCTGCTGAATGAACAATTGATTATAACAGAAATTTCCTATGGCGAGGAGCTCTCGCCTGTTGATGTGGATGACAACATACACGATGAGAAAGGGTCAATCTATAGCCTCAAAGCATCCAAAGAAAGAAAAGTAGAAGTGATAAGTGTTAAAATCAAGTAATAACCAAAAAAAGAAACAATGAGAGTCAATCCATATATGAAATCACTGACGACCTGGCTTACTTTTTTCCTGGTTGTCTTTTTCAACATCAATTCCGCCAAAGCTACCCACATCGTTGGCGGTGATATTACTTATCGCTTCCTTGACAGAACAAATGGTCAAAACCGATATGAAGTAATTTTGACCGTAAGGAGGGACTGCTCCAAAAATAAAGATGGCAAAGACACCAATGAACCTTTTGATAAGAATGCAGTAATCACGATTTTCAAAGACGATAAAAACAATAAAAAATCTGTTTTCCAAATTCTTAAGGTGTCTCAATCTTCTACCTCTTCCGTGGATGATAAAATTGAATCAGATTGCGGCTTTGAAGGTTCTCAGATTTGTTATGAACAAACGGAGTACAAAGTAATCGTAAGCCTCCCTGACAACCCTGATGGTGGATATATCTTTGTTTACCAGCGGTGCTGCAGAAACGGCAGTATCAACAACATCATCAATCCTTTGAACACGGGTGCTACCTATTTTGCTGAGTTGTCGAAATTTGCGTTTGACAACAGAAACAGTTCTCCCAGGTTCTCCATGTGGCCCAACGTTTATATGTGTGTCAATGAACCCTATAATTTTGATTTCAAAGCTACAGATACAGATGGCGATTCATTGGTTTACAAACTCTGTGTGCCGAAAGCAGGTCTGGATTCCATTACCCCTGTTATTGCCGATGCCAATCCCGCAAAGGCACCGCCATATCCTGAAATAATTTTTCAATTCCCTTATAATCTAAACAACCTGATGGGGGGAGTACCTTTGAAAATCGATCTCCATACCGGTAAACTAACGGCAACCCCAAATATAGTCGGACAATATGTATTAACCATCTGTGTGGAAGAATACAGAAATGGGGTGAAAATCGGGGAGGTACGCAGAGACTTACAGTACAATACGAGAATCTGTTCGACTCCACCTACTGCCATAGTTGATGCACCATCCAGCCTGTGTAATACCAAGACCATCAGTTTTGTGAACAACTCAGTATCTTCCGACTCTTATGAATGGAATTTTAATTATCCGTCAACAGACCCGGCCTTTAAATCAACTCAAAAAAATCCAACTTTTACTTATCCTGCAAATGGAGATTACAAGGTTTACCTCAAAGTAATCAGA